>JAEYUE010000076.1 GCA_023433655.1 Pseudomonadota bacterium
AGGCAGAAGCCCATGGCCCGGTCCGGCTCGGCGTGGTGGCCGGGCGGGCGCACGGCGGCGAAGGCGCGGGCGGTCTCGCCCCGGGCCACGGCGCGGACGGCGTCGATCGTCGCCCCGGCGGCGAGGCGGGCGGCGCGCACGCTGCCCGGCGACAGCAGGGTGTCGGCGTCGAGCGCATTCAACCCCTCGGTCGGCGCGGCGTTGAGCAGGCGCGCGACATAGTCGACCGGATGCAGCCGCTCGAGGTCGGCGATGGCGGCTTCCGTGGCGGCGCGGCGGTCGCGCGACAGGGCGGCGTCGTCCAACGCGTCGAGCACGGCCGTCAGGCGCTCGGGGCGCTCGGGATGCCCGGCGCCGGGCCGGTGGCCCGTCATGTCGGGGTGGGTGAAAAGGGTTACGCTCACCGCGCCAGATTATGCGCCCTCGCGGCGCTTGTCGCGCCCGGATCGAGGCGCTAGGCGCCGGATATGACCGACGCCCTCATCCGACCCGCCGCCGATACCGACGCCGCCGCCCTCGGCGAGCTGGGCCGGCAGACCTTCATCGACACCTTCGTGACCGGCTTTGGCATCCCCTATCCGGCGGAAGACCTTGCGGCCTTCCTCGACGACAGTTTCAGCGTGGAGACGATCCTCCGCAAGCTGGGCGAGCCGGGCGCCGCGTGGTGGGTGGCTGAGAAGGACGGGCGGCTGCTGGCCTTCGCCAACGCCGGACCCAACACCCTGCCCCACCCCGACGCCCGGGCCAGCCACGCCGAGCTGCGGCGCCTCTATGTATCGAAGGCGGCCCAGGGCCTGGGGCTGGGCACGAAGCTGCTGGCCGTGGCCCTCGACTGGATGGAGGGCCACACGGACGGGCCGCTCTGGATCGGGGTGTGGAGCGGCAATCTGAAGGCGCAGAAACTGTATGCGGCGTACGGGTTCCAGAAGGCCGGGGACTATCAGTACCCGGTCGGCGCGTGGCTGGACGACGAGTTCATCCTGCGGCGCGGCTGACTGACCGAAGCTGACGGCGGGTGGACGCCCCCGCGGAGCCGTGGCTTGATCGCAGCGTAGGGGAGGGCGACGACATGATCGGTCGGCTGGTTTTCACCATGGCGCTGCTCGCGGCGCCGGCCGCGACGGCGCAGGATCCGGCCTCGGCCCGGGGACAGGCCGAGGAACTGATCGCAGCCACCGGAGCGCCAGGGCTGTTCGAGAACCTGACCTCGGGACAGGTTCCCACCGTCCGGCATCGTCCCAGCGGCATGATCTGCGAGTTCGCCGGCGATGGCCGCGACGTCCTCAGGCTCTTCGATGTCCAGCCCGGCGGGCCCGTGCGTGGCGATGACGTGGGCTGCGGTCACTGGATCGGGACCACCTATGTCACCCTGTTCGCCACCCGCTATCCGCACCGGCCATCGGCGCAGGAAATCCTCGACTCCGCGGTCGACGCGATCATGCGCTCGTGGCCGGACGCCCGCGCCTACGCCGGGTCCGCGAAACCGCCCCGGCTGCGGGGACAGGCCGAGCCCCTGATGCGCGTCTTCGAGGTGATCCTGAACGGCCAGCCCGCGCGGAGCCTGGTGCTGGTCAGTCACCTCGGCGACTGGAGCTTCAAGGCCCGGGCCAGCGGCCCCGCGAACGACGATTCAGTCGTCGAGGCCAGTGGGACGGCCTTCGCGCGCGCGCTCCCGGACGCCGCGACCGCAGGCGGAGACTGACGCCACGGCGGAGGAACGGGCCCTCGTCCGACGGGTTTCCGGCCCATGCGCGACGTTCGGATCGGCACCTCCGGCTGGGCCTACAAGGACTGGAACGGCCCGTTCTATCCGGAGGAGGTGAGGGCGGCCGGGCGGCTGGAATACATCTCGCGCCGGTTCCGGACGCTGGAGATCAACGCCAGCTTCTACCGCATGCCGACCGAGGCGGCGGTGGCCGGATGGCGCGCGCAGACGCCGGACGACTTCGTCTTCGCCTGGAAGGCCTCGCGCTTCATCACCCACAACAAGAAGCTGAAGGAGCCGGCGGAGCCGCTGGCGTACATGTTCAGCCGCATCGCCGGACTGGGTCCGAAGATCGGCCCCATCCTGTTCCAGCTGCCGCCGAACCTGCACCGCAACGACAAGCGGCTGGAAAGCTTCCTCGAGGCCCTGCCTGGCGGCCATCGCTACAGCGTCGAGTTCCGCCATCCCGGCTGGTACGCGGACGAGGTCATGGAAATGCTCCGGCGACGCAATGTCGCCCTGTGCATCTCGGACCACCACCACGCCCCGGCCCCGTGGGAAGCCACGGCGGACTTCGTCTACCTGCGCGGCCACGGGCCGGGCGGGCGCTACCACGGCCGCTACGGCGAGTCGCCGTTGGGGGACTGGGCCAGGGCGATCCGCGCGTGGCGCGAGGAACGCGAGGTGTTCGTCTACTTCGACAATGACATCAAGAGCGCCGCTCCGGCGGACGCCGAACAGCTGATTGGGCTGCTGGACGACGCCTGATAGGGTGCATCCATGCTCCTCCCCTTCTTCACCGCCCTGCGTGACGCGAAAGTGCCCGTGTCGATGAAGGAATGGCTTCATCTGATGGAGGCCATGGACCGCGGGGTGGCCGGCGGCCGGGTGGAGGACTTCTACCACCTGTCGCGGGCGGTGCTGGTCAAGGACGAGAAGCACTACGACCGCTTCGACCAGGTGTTCGGCAAGGTGTTTCAGGGGGTCGAGACGGTCGGAATCGGCGAGGATCTGACGACCGACATTCCCGAGGACTGGCTGCGGCTGCTGACCGAGAAATACCTGAGCGACGAGGAGAAGGCCCGGATCGAGGCCCTGGGCGGGTTCGACAGGCTGATGGAGACGCTGAAGCAGCGTCTGGAGGAGCAAAAGGGCCGGCACGAAGGCGGGAACAAGTGGATCGGCACCGGCGGGACCAGCCCGTTCGGGCACGGCGGCTACAATCCGGAGGGCGTGCGCATCGGCGGACCGGGGCGGCAGGGCCGCGCCGTCAAGGTGTGGGAGAAGCGCGAATACCGGAACCTCGACGACCAGGTCGAGCTGGGGACGCGCAACATCAAGGTGGCCCTGCGTCGCCTGCGCCGGTTCGCCCGGCAGGGGGCGTCGGACGAGCTGGACATGGACGCCACCATCGACGGCACGGCGCGTCAGGGCTGGCTTGACATCCACATGCGGCCCGAGCGGCGCAACACCATCAAGGTCCTGCTGTTCCTCGACATCGGCGGCTCGATGGATGCCCATGTGAAGATGTGCGAGGAGCTGTTCTCGGCCGCGAAGACCGAGTTCAGACATCTGGAATTCTTCTACTTCTACAACTGCCTCTACGAGGGCGTGTGGAAGGATAACCGGCGCCGGCACACGGAGAAGATTCCGACCTGGGAGCTGCTCCACAAATACCCCGCCGACTGGCGCGGCATCTTCGTCGGCGACGCCACCATGAGCCCCTATGAGGTCACCATGCCCGGGGGGTCGGTCGAGCACTGGAATGAGGAGGCCGGGGCGGTGTGGCTGAAGCGGGCCGCGCAGCAGTGGGACCGGGTGGCGTGGCTCAATCCGTCACCGGAGCGGTACTGGGGCTACTCCCCGTCCGTCGGCATGATCCGGGAGCTGGTCGACGATCGGATGTACCCCCTGACCCTCGAAGGACTCGACAGGGCGATGCGGGCGCTCGCCAAATAGGCTAGTTTCGCGTCAGACGTTTCAGGAGGTCGCCATGCTCGCCATCGTCGCCGCCGTGATCCTTCAACAGGCCGCCGCCGGACCGGCAGTGTGGCAGGAGCCGGCCACTCCCGCCCCGCCGATCGTCGAGGTGCCCGCCGCCCCCGCCCTGCCCGACTGGGCCCGGGCCGACCCGTACGGCTATGAGCGATCCGAGTGCAGTCCACTGATGCGCAAGGCCAACGAAAGCCTCGAGGCCTGCCAGTCCCGGGTCCGCGCCGCCCTGGCGCTCGATCTTGGAGACGCCCTGCCCCCCGGGCTTGCGGGCGGAAGCGACGCCGACCAGTGCCGGCAGGAGGCGGCGGGCGATCGCTACGCCCTGCAGTGCAGCGCGCCGTCACGGTCCGGGGTGACCACCCCGCGCCTGGTCGACAGGACCTGCGAGACCCGCCCGCAGGGGCAACGCGAGGGCGGGGTCGCCTGGGTCGAGGAATGCCGCCCCGCCGACGGCAGCAAGCCGCCGGAGGAGGGGCTGACCTTCCGCCTGGGTGGACGGGACTGACCGTCGTCAGTTGCGCCGGTCGCGCACCGCGTCCTTCATGCCGCCGACGGCGTTCTGGACCTTGCCTTCCATCTGGTCGGCCTTGCCTTCGGTCTTCAGCTTGTGATCGCCGGTGACGTCACCAGCGGCTTCCTTGACCTTGCCGCCCATGTTCTTCGCGGCGCCTTCGACTCGATCGTGATCGGGCATCTGTCCGTCTCCTGTAGAGGCCGCCGGGCTGGCGGCCGGGCCAGAAAAGCGGTTCAGGTCAACGGCTTGTTCCGTAAGGTGACGCTTGCCCCTCGCCGCAGCCAGACCGTCACCGCCCAGGCGTGGGCGTCGTGACGCAGTTGCTCGACGGCGCGATGCGGCTCCAGCCAGACCAATTCATGATCGGCCTCGACCTTCGCGGCGGGGTCCATGGACAGGCGCTCGGCGGTCCAGAAGCCGCCCACATTGTTGAACGGCTCGCCGGTCGAACGCCGGAAGTACTGGGCGGCTTCGGCGAGCCGGGCGACCGGCCGGATCGCCATGCCTGTCTCCTCGACGAACTCCCGCACCAGGGCCTGTTTCTCGCTCTCCCCGCCATCAATCGCCCCGCCGGGCAGGTCGTAATAGCTCGCCCGCCCGCGATCGACCCGGACGCAGGCCACCCGGCCGTCGTGAAACACCAGTCCGAAGGCCGTGGGCCGCGGGACATAAACCAGGGAGGGGTCGGGTTCGCCGAACTGAAGCATGCAGCGAGCCTTAGCGCGCCCCGCTTACAGATCGAAGGCCAGGCGCGCGCGCACGCCGGCGTGGGCCGAATCGTACTCGACCTTCGAATGCAGGCTCGAGGCCATCCCGGAGATGATCTTGCCTCCAAGGCCCGTGCCCCGGGGCTTGCCATCGCCCAGGCCTGGTCCGTCGTCCTCGACGGTCAGGACGGCGCGTCCCGTCCCATCGGCCGGCTCCAGGAAGATGCGGATCTCGCCCGTTCGTCCGGGCCCATAGGCGTACTTGACGGCGTTGGTGACCAGTTCGGTGACGATGACGCCGAGCGACACGGCCGTGTCGGTCGAAACCTTCAGAGGCGCGGCGCGCAGGGTCAGGTCGGGGGCGCCGTCGCCTGCCCCGGGGGCCAGCGATTTGGCCAGTTCGGCGACCAGGCCTTCGAGGTATTCGTCCATCGCCACCGAGGTCATGTCATCCGAGGTGTAGAGCCGGCGATGGACGTGGGCCACGGCCTCGATGCGCGCCTGCGACTCCCTGAGCGCCGCGCGCGCCCCCTCGTCGCGCAGTTGCCGGAGCTGCAGCGACATGAAGCTGGACACCAGCTGGAGGGAGTTGCCGACCCGATGGTTGACCTCGCGCAGCATGGCCTCGGCGCGGTCGCGGGCGCGGGTGAGCTCGGCCGTGCGGTCGCGGACCTGGCTTTCCAGCCCGGCGTTCAGGCGGTCCAGCGCCTCGCGCGCCGCCTCCACCTCGCCGACATAGCGCCGGACCAGGAAAACCATGATGCCGGCCAGAACGAGCACCAGCAGCCCGCCGAGAGCGTTGGCCCACAGCGTCAGGGCCGAGCCGTATTCCGACTGCTGCGTGCGCACGGCGAGGCGCTCGTTCTCGATCTCGTCGATGGCCGCCAGCCGCATCCGGATCGACTCCATCCGGGCCTCGCCCCGGCCCGACTGGACCAGCTGCAGGGCTTCGCCGGTGCGGCCGGTGCGCGCCAGGGTCAGGGTGCGGTCCAGTTCCGCCAGCTTGTCACGCGCGGCCTCCAGCATCGGGACGATCTCGTCCTCGAGCAGGGGATCGCCCGCGGTCAACCGCTCCAGCTCGTCGATATGCCCGGGCACCGAGCGATCGGCGCGGGTGTAGGGATCGAGGAATTCCGGCCGCCCGGTCAGAAGAAATCCCCTCTGCCCCGTCTCGGCGTCGACCAGCGCCTGCAGCAGGTCCCCCGCCGTGCGCCGGATCTGATGAGAGCGCTCCACCTGGTCGTTGAAGGCGGCGGTCCGCTGGATCATCACGAAGGTTGCGGCGGTCACGGCCAGGAGCAGCAGCAGGGCCCCGGCCATCAGGGCCACGATCGACCGTCCGATACTGGGAGTACGCGCGAACCGGAGCAGGGCCGGCAGGGACGGGCGGAGGGCCGAAAACATCGGCTGCGAGCATTAGCGGCGCGGAATCGGCTGTCCAGTCGCCCGGGAAGGGAAACCGTCCCCCTTTCGCATATTTAGGGTAAAGATCGACGCCGGCAGGGTGGGAGCAGAACATGGTTTGGTGGTGGTGGATCGCGCCGGCTCTGGTGGGCCTGATCGGCCTGGTGCTGCTGTTCCGGGGCCTCGCGGGCCTGTTCAGGGGCCGGTTCTTCACCGGCCTGCTGGGCGGGATCGGCGGCGCCGGCTTCATCGCCGCGGCCATGATCGCGGCCCTGCTGGGCCTCGACGTGCAGACCTACTCGCGCCTGACTCACGAGCGACCGGTGGCGACCATCGAGACCCGCCAGCTGGGGCCGCAGTATTTCGAAGCCACGGTCATGCAGCCTGCCCGCGGCGAGAACGTCCCGGCGGTCAGCAACCTGTATCCGCTGCACGGCGACGAGTGGCGCATCGAAGCCCAGGTGCTGAAGTGGAAACCCTGGGCCAACGTCCTCGGTCTGGACACCCAGTACCGCCTGGATCGCCTGTCGGGCCGCTACCGGTCGATCGAACAGGAGATCAACGGCGCCCGCAGCGTGCATCCGCTGGAGGGCGGCGACGCGGGCCCCGACTGGCTGCCGTGGCGGGTCAGCGCCTGGGACACGGCGCGGAAATACCGGCGCTACGTCCACGCCGTCGACACCCTGTACGGCGGCGGCGCCTACATGCCGATGGCCGACGGGGCCCGCTACGAGGTGTGGATCACCCAGTCCGGCCTGATCGCCCGGCCCGCCAACGAGGTGGCCCGCGAGGCGTCGGCGGGCGGCTGGACTGAGCCGTAGCCGATCCGCCTACACCGTCCCGATGGTCCTGAGCCGCGCCTTGGGGTGGACCTCGTTCTGGCTCATCACCACGGTCTGGCCGCGGAAGCGCTCGATGATCGAGCGGACGTAGGGGCGGACCTGCGGGCCGGTGAGCAGGACCGCGGTCTCGCCGGCCATGGCGGCGCGCTCGAACACGTCGCGGACGGCGCGGATGAAGTCCTGCAGCTTCGACGGCGCCATGGCCAGCTGCCTGTCCTCGCCCTGACCGACCAGGGCCTCGGCGAAGGCCTGCTCCCACTCCGGCGACAGGGTGACGATGGGCAGGGCCCCGTCGTCGCCCTTGTGCTGCCAACACAGCTGGCGAGCCAGACGGGCGCGGACATGCTCGACCAGGGTGGTGACCGAACTGGTGTGCGGCGCCGCCTCGGCGAGACCCTCAAGAATCGCCCCCAGATCGCGGATCGAGACCTTCTCGCGCAGCAGGGACTGGAGGACGCGCTGCAGGGTGGTGACGGTGACCACCGACGGGATCAGTTCGTCGACCAGCTTCTTCTCTTCCGGGCCCAGCTCCTTCAGCAGCTTCTGGACCTCGGCGTAGGAGAGCAACTCGGCCATGTTCTCCTTGAGGATCTCGGTCAGGTGGGTGGTCAGCACCGTCGAGGGGTCGACGATGGTGTAGCCGCGGAAGGTGGCCTCCTCGCGCAGGCTCTCGTCGATCCAGGTGGCGGGCAGTCCGAAGGCAGGCTCGCGGGTGTGCTCGCCGGGCAGCTCGACCTGGCGGCCCGCCGGGTCCATGGCCATCAGGCACCCGAGCCGCACCTCGCCCGAGCCGGCCTCCATCTCCTTGATGCGGATGGCGTAGCCCTGGGTGCCCAGGCGCATGTTGTCGAGGATGCGCACCGACGGCATGACGAAGCCGTACTCCTGGGCCAGCGAGCGGCGCAGGGCCCGGACCTGGTCGGTCAGGCGGCGGCCCTCCAGATCGTTGATCAGCGACAGCAACGAGTAGCCCAGCTCGATCTTGACCTCGTCGATGGTCAGGGCGGTCCCGATCGGCTCCTCGACATCCTCCTTGGGGCTGGCCGCGGCGGCCGACAGCTCGGCCTCGGTCGGCTTCGGCTTGAGCCGCTGGCGTCCCAGCCGCCAGGCCATGATCCCCGAGCCGACGGCCAGGGCCGCGAAGGGCAGCAGGGGCATGCCGGGGATCAGGCCGATCAGCCCGGCCGCGCCCGAGACGACGCCGAGGCTGACGGGATTGGTGGCCAGCTGGCTGACCAGGGCCTTGTCGGCAGACCCCTCGACGCCCGCCTTGGAGACGAGGAAGCCGGCGGAGATGGAGATGATGATGGCCGGCACCTGGGTCACCAGGCCGTCGCCGATGGTCAGGGTGACATAGCTGTTGGCGGCGTCGGCGATCGGCAGCTGGTGCTGGACGACGCCGATCAGAATGCCGCCGATGACATTGATGAAGACGATGATCAGGCCCGCCACCGCGTCGCCCCGGACGAATTTCGAGGCGCCGTCCATGGCCCCGAAGAAGGTCGATTCCTGCTCAAGTTCCTTGCGCCGCGTCTTGGCCTGGTCCTCGTTGATAAGGCCCGACGACAGGTCGGCGTCGATGGCCATCTGCTTGCCCGGCATGGAGTCCAGGGTGAAGCGGGCGCTGACCTCGGCGATGCGGGTCGACCCCTTGGTGATGACCACGAAATTCACCACCAGGATGATGGCGAAGATGATGATGCCGATGATGAAGCTGCCGCCCATCATCAGGGATCCGAAGGCCTGGATGACCTGACCGGCCCCGCCCGGCCCTTCGTGTCCGTGGGTCAGCACCAGCCGCGTCGAGGCCAGGTTCAGGCCCAGCCGGAACAGGGTCGAGACCAGCAGAACGGTCGGGAAGATGGCGAAGTCCAGCGGTTTCTTCATCATCACCGCCGTCATCAGGATCAGCACGCTGGAGACCAGCGACAGCGCCAGCAGCACATCCATCAGGAAGGCCGGGATCGGCAGGATCAGCAGCAGGATGACGCCGATGACGCCGACGGCCAGGCCGACCTCGCCGCGCGCCACCCAGCCCATGACGTCGCGCCCGGTCGGGCGGGCGAGGCCGTCCTTCATCAGGGTGGCCGAGGCGTCAGTCATGGCCGGCGCCCGGGCCGGCCGCGGGGCGGTCCGCGCGGGTCATGCTCAGGCGACCGCGTAGCCGCTGGAGGCCACGCCCGACTGCGGCGCCGGAATGCTGGTCCCCTCGTCGGCGTATTCGTTCAGCTTGTTGCGCAGGGTGCGGATCGAGATGCCGAGGATGTTGGCCGCATGGGTGCGGTTGCCGAGGCAGTGCGACAGGGTGTCGAGGATCAGCGCCTTCTCCATCTGCGCCACCGTCTGGCCGACGTGGGCGCGGGTCACGGCGTCGGCGACGTGGGCGGCGCGACCGGCCACGCCGGCGTCCGGCGCGGCGGCGGTGGCCGATCCGGCCCCCAGCGGCTGGCCGTCGGGCAGGCGCAGGGCATCGGGGCCGATTTCCGGCCCGGTCGCCAGCAGCACGGCGCGGTGCATGGCGTTCTCCAGCTCGCGCACGTTGCCGTTCCAGCGGTGCGCCGCCAGGGCGCGGCGGGCCTCGGCCGAGACCGGGCGGACGGGCACGCCGTTGGCGGCGGCGTATTTCTTGACGAAGTGGTCGGCCAGCACGGCGATGTCGCCCGGGCGCTCGCGCAGGGCGGGCAGGCGCAGGTTCACGACGTTCAGCCGGTACAGCAGGTCCTCGCGGAAGGTCCCTTCGGCCACCGACTTGGCCAGGTCGCGGTTGGAGGTGGCGATGACCCGGATGTTGACCGGCACAGGCTTGGAGCCGCCGACGCGGTCGATGACCCGCTCCTGCAGGGCGCGCAGCAGCTTGGCCTGCAGGCGGACGTCCATCTCGGAAATTTCGTCCAGCAGCAGGGTGCCGCCGTCGGCTTCCTCGAACTTGCCGATGCGGCGCGCCATGGCCCCGGTGAAGGCCCCCTTCTCGTGGCCGAACAGCTCGGATTCCAGCAGGTTGTCGGGGATGGCCGCGCAGTTGACGCTGATGAACGGCTTGTCGGCGCGCTTGGACCCGGCGTGCAGGTAGCGTGCCATGACCTCCTTGCCGACGCCGCTTTCGCCGGTGATCAGGATCGAGGCTTCCGAACGCGCCACCTGGTCGGCCAGCTGGATCACCGCCTTCATGGCCGGATCGGCCGAGATCAGCGGTCGCTCGTCGTCTGCGACCGCCGACAGCACGGCGGCGATCAGATCGGCCTCGGGCGGCAGGGGGATGAACTCCTTGGCCCCGGCGCGGATGGCGTCGGCGGCGTCGCGGGCGTCGGCGTCGACGCCGCAGGCGACCACCGGCACATGGATCCGCTCGGCCTCGTTGGCGGCGATCAGGGCGGCGATGTCGACGCGATAGTCGACCATCAGCAGGTCCGCCCCCTGCCCCCGTCGCAGCTGCTCGGTCGCCTGGTCGCCGCGCTCGACGTGCTGGACCTTGGCGCCGTGCGCCATGGCCATCTTCACCGCCGTCGCCAGCTGCCCGCTGAGCCTGCCAACCACCAGAAGCCGCATCGGTCTTCTCCTCTAATCCCTACGCGCGTCGCCGATCAGGCGCCGCTGTCTTCCGTCTTGATGATTTCCGTCATGGTCACGCCCAGCCGGTCCTCGACCACGACCACCTCGCCGCGGGCGACGAGGCGGTTGTTGACGAAGATGTCGATGGCCTCGCCGACCTTGCGGTCCAGCTCCAGCACGCTGCCGCGGTTCAGCTTGAGCAGCTGGGCCACAGACATGTGCGCCTTGCCGAGCACCGCCGAGATGTTGACGGGCACGTCGAAGACCGGGGCCAGGTCGCTGGCGCTCTTGTCGGTCGCCTCGTCGTTGACGGTGATCGCGGTGGAGTCGGCGAACTCCTCCAGGGCCATGGTGTCGGACGCCATTACGGCCTCCCTTCCAGTGAGGTGTCGGGTGACAGGGTTTCAGCGTGGCCGGCCTCGGCGGCCAGGGCGGAGTCGAGCGCCTCGCGCATGCGGGCGAAGGCGGCTTCCGGCTCGAATTCGGCGCGCCCGTCGGCCCATTCCAGCTGGAAGGCGGCGGCCGGCAGGCCCGGCTCGTCGCGGAAGGCCGCGACCCCGGTGAAGCCCGCGTCGGCGCACAGCTGTTCGATGCGGCCGCGGGCCACCTCGTCCAGTCCGGCGGCGCGGATGACCAGCCTCGGGGAGGCGTCGATCTCCTGCCCCAGCGCCTCAAGCGCGGCCTGCATCGGTCCGGCCGGAAAACGGTCCAGCGCCGAGGCGGCGACCACCCGGGCGGCCGCCAAGGCCAGTTCCGCCGACTGCTCGCGATGGGCCCGGGCGACCCGGGTCAGAGCGGGGACGGCGGCCGTCAAGGCCTCGCCGATCGCCGACAGGGCCATGGCCTGCAGGCTCTCGGCCTCGGCCAGCGCCTTCTCGCGGGCCTGCTGGCGGACCTCAGCGACAAGGGCGTCCACCTCGGCCGGCGTCCAGGCGCGGCGGGTCGGCTGCCAGGCCGAGGGCTGGACCACGACGCCCGAGGCGTCGAACTCGGTGTCGAAGGCGAACGGGGTGGGGGTGGGACGGACGGTCATGTCAGTAGATCAGCTCGTCGTCGGCGCCCTGTCCGACCAGCATGATCTCGCCCTTGGCGGCGAGATCCTTGGCGACCTGGACCATGGCCATCTGCGCCTGGTCGACGTCCTTGAGGCGCACCGGCCCCATCGACTCCATGTCCTCGCGCATGATCTGGGAGGCGCGCTCGGACATGTTCGAGAAGAACAGCTCCCGCAGCGACTCCGACGCCCCCTTCAGGGCCAGGGCCAGCTGGTCCTTCTCGACCGCGCGCAGCAGGGTCTGGATGCCGCCGGGGTCCAGCTTGGCCAGATCCTCGAACACGAACATCAGGGCGCGGATGCGCTCGGCCGCCTCGCGGTTGCGCTCCTCCAGCGCCCCGATGAAGCGCGCCTCGGTCTGACGGTCGAAGCTGTTGAAGATGTCCGCCATCATCTCGTGGCTGTCGCGCTTCGAGGTGCGGGCCAGGTTGGACATGAACTCGGTGCGCAGCGTCTGCTCGATCTTGTCGAGGATTTCGCGCTGGACCGGCTCCATGCGCAGCATCCGCTGCACGCATTCCAGGGCGAAATCCTCAGGCAGGGCGGTCAGGACCCGCGCGGCATGGTCCGGCTTGATCTTCGACAGCACCACCGCGACCGTCTGCGGATATTCGTTCTTCAGATAGTTGGCGAGCACGGCCTCGTTCACATTGCCGAGCTTGTCCCACATGGTGCGGCCCGCCGGACCGCGGATCTCCTCCATCAGGGCCTCGACGCGCTCGCCCGGCATGAAGGACGCCAGCAGGCGCTGGGTCTGCTCGTAGCTGCCCATGACCGCGCCCGAGCCGCTCATGCCCGAGACGAACTCGACCATGAGCTCCTCGACCACCTGGGCGCTGACCGTGCCCAGCGAAGCCATGGCCTGCGAGATCTCCTTGATCTCGTCCTCGTCGAGGCTCTGCCACAGGCGGGTATGGTCCTCGCCCAGCGACAGCAGAATGACGGCGGCCTTCTCGGGGCCGGTCAGCTTCCTGACGTCCTCGACGGCCGGCTTCTTTGAGACGAGGCGGGCCGCCATCAGCCTTCGTGCACCCAGCTGCGCAGGATGGAGGTCGACTCGTCAGGATGCTTCTCGACGAAGTCGGCCACCTTCTTGACGGACGAGGCCTTCACCTGACCCTCGATGCGGGCGATGTCGAGCCGCTGCTCCATCTCGGACGGTCCGCCCGGCCCCGGCAGCTGGGCCATCGGCGCCCCGCCAGCCATGATGGTGGCCTGCAGAGGGGTCACCGGGGTCCCGCCGGGTCCGGCCAGTTGCGGCTGGGCGCCGCCGCCGGCCGCCGTCTTCAGGAGCGGGCGGAGCACGAAGAAGATCAGCAGCACGCCGGTGATCAACAGGACCAGCAGCTCGACCCCGCGCATCAGGTCGTTCTTGGTGAAGTTGAACAGCGACGAGCCGGCCTCGACCCCGCCCGGCGTGGCCACTTCGCGGGCGAAGCGGACGTTCTGAACTTCCAGCTTGTCGCCGCGGGCCTCGTCGATGCCGACGGCGGCGGCGACCAGCGCCCGGATCTGGGCGATCTCCTCGGCCGTGCGCGGCTGGTAGGTGGGCTCGCCGCCGTTCGCCGCCGGCGTCCACTTGCCGTCGACGGCCACCGACACGGCCAGCTTCTTGACCTCCCCGGCTTCCTTCACCGTGGTCGTGGTGGTGTTGGAGATCTCGTAGTTCGTCGTCTCGGTGGTCTGCGTCTCGCGCGAGCCGATGGGGGTGACGCCCGCCTCCGCCCCGCCGGGGATGTTGTTGGTCGCCGTCGCGCCGCCGTCATTGACGCTCGAGGTGTCGGCGCTTTCCGAGCCGTTGGTCGACATCGAGCGGACCACCTGGCCGTCCGGATCGAAGCGCTGCTCCTGGGTGGTCGAGCGGCTGTGGTCGATCTCGGCGGTGACCACCACGCGGGCCGCTCCGGCCCCGACGACGCCCTCGACGATGTTCTGGATGCGCGACTGAAGCTGGGCCTCGGTCTGCCCGCGGGCCTCCTCGGCCGAGGCCGACGAGAAGCCGGCGTCGTCCGAGCCCGCCGCCAGGGTGCGGTTGGCCGTGTCGGTCAGGGTGACCTTCTCGGGCTTCAGATTGGGCACCGAGGAGGCCACGACGTTGCGGATCGACTGGATCTGCGCGCCCGTCAGCCCGCCGCCGGTGACGCCGACCACCACCGAGGCCGTCGGGTCGCCCGTGGCGGTCTGGAACAGCTGGCGCGCCGGCAGGGCGATCAGCACCCGGGCGGAGGTGATGCCCCGCATGGTCATGATGGTGCGGGCCAGTTCGCCTTCGAGGGCGCGCTTCTCGTTCAGGTTCTGCTGGAACTCGGTCTGGCCCAGCACCGACTGGTTGTCGAAGATCTCGTAGCCGACGCTGCCCGAGGTCACCAGGCCCTTGCCGGCGACCAGCAGGCGCGCCTCGCCGACCTTGTCGCGGCTGACGAAGATGGTCGAACCGTCGCCCTTCGAGGAATATTTGATGCCGGCGCTGTCCAGGGCGCCGGTGATCTCCGACGCCTCGCGCAGGTCGAGGTTGGAATACAGCAGGGCGTCCGGCGGCTGGCCGATGCGCAGCATCACGGCCACCAGCACCGCCGCGACGCCGGCGGCGACGCCCAGCACCACGGTCAGGCGACCGATCCCGAATCTCTGCAACGCCGCCGTGAAGCCGCCCACGCGTTCCGCCCCGATACACGCGGGATACCTGAACACGCCCGCTAGGCAGAAACTGCCGTGTGCGTGGTAAACGAGGCGTTAAGCCCGAGGGCGATCAGAGCGCCCCCATCGCCATGAAGGCTCGGCCGGCGGCGAAATCGCCGGCCTCGAAGCGGGCCCTTGCGATGCTGCCGTCGCGGAAATGGAACTCGACCAGAAAGGCCTCGCGCGGGTCCAGCCGGGCCAGCCGGTCGGCGGCCGACGCGGGGAAGCGCCAGGCCTCGCCGAGGCGGCGGCCCTCCTCGAGCAAGGCCGAGTCCGCGGCCTCGACCCCGGTGGCCCAGACGCTGGCGCGCGAGGCGGCCGGCGGCAGGCCCGCTCCCGACACCCACGCCCGCGGGGCCCTGGCCTCATCGCGGAACAGGAGCCGGGCGGCGTACGGCCGCGACTTGCCGACGAAGGAGACTACCGCCGTCAGGGCCGGGGCCTCGTCCGCCCCGGCGTAGCCGAAGGTCACCGGCGCGGCCCCGGTCCGCGACACCTGTTTCAGACGCCAGCCCGGCCGGCTCCAGGCCGTGCGGTCCGCGAGCCACGGCAGGCGTTTGCCAGGAAAGGTCATGCGGGGCGTCCGCGCCCAGCCCGAGAAGGCGCTGTCGACCCTGGCGCGCACCACCGCCAGCTGGGGGTCGGCACAGGAGACAGCAGCGGCGCGGGCGCGGGCGCGCTCGGCCACAGCCCTCAAGTCGGCCTCGACAGCGCCCGAGCGCAGCGCGGCCCCACGGGCCTGGGCGGCGGCGACTGTCAGGGCGGCCTCGACCGGCGCTTCGAACAGGCCGCAGCGGTCGTCGGCGGCGACCACGAAGGCGCGCTCGTAATAGGTGTCGGCGGGCCCGGCCCACGCGGCCGCCGGCGTCGCCAGCACAGCGGCGGCGATCAGCACGGCTTTGGCGGCGGAGGCGTTCTGCCCTATCGTCATGGGCCGCACCCTACGCCTCACGCGTTCCGGTCCGGTTTCCGATCAGGGTTAGCGAATTGCTTCTCTCCACCGACCTCTGGGTGTCCGCCCTGATCCGCCGCGTCGAACTGGCGGGGGCCTTCGCCACCGTGGCCCGCAAGGGCGACCCGCGCGCCGGCACGGTCATCGTCAAGGCCTTCGACACCTCCACCCGCCGCGCCCGACTCTATAGTGAAGCCTTCGGCCCCGACGGCGAGCGCCTGTGGATGCAGCCGGTCGAAAGCGAGTCCGAAAGCGAGCTCGACGCCTACCTCCAGCGCCAGCTCCGCTACGATCCCGATCTCTGGATTGTCGAGATCGAGGACCGCGAGGGCCGGCACTTCATCACGGAGAAGGTGGCGGACGGAACGTCCTGAGCGACCCGTTAACGCCGCCGTCGGCGGTGCGAAATCCTTAACTGCGTTCGGGAACGGAACTTCAAACACGCCGCGCTAGGGTCGCGAAG
>JAEYUE010000111.1 GCA_023433655.1 Pseudomonadota bacterium
CCCTGTACGGGCGGCCGCCGTCGGCGCTGCGGCGGCGGGAGGAGCGCGAGGCGCCGACTGGGGTGCGGCTGAGCCTGCCGTACCGGCCGCCCTACGATTGGGAGGCGATGCTGGCGGCGCTGGCGGCCCGTGGCGACGCGGTCGAGGGGCGGCGGTGGTCGCGGCGGCTGGAGCGGGCGGTCGACGGCGCCGGGGGCGTGGTCGAGGTCGAGCCGGCGGAGGCGGGGCGGGTGTCGGTCTGCGTCGAGGCGGACGACCTGAAAGCCCTGCCGGGCGTGCTGGCGCGGGTGCGGCGGGTGTTCGACCTGTCGGCCGACCCGGAGGCGATCGCCCGCGACCTGTCAGCGGATCCGCTGCTGAGACCGCTGGTGAAGGCGCGGCCCGGGCTCAGGCTGCCGGGCGCGTGGACGGACGATGGCGCGGAGCCACCCAGCGACCGGCTCGATGACGAAACCCTTGCCGCGCGCGCCGAGGCCTGGCGGCCGTGGCGGGCCTATGGAGCCCTGCACCTGGCCGTGGCCGGGATCGCGGGCGCAGAGCTGATGGAGACGACCGATGCGAAACATGCCGCCTGAAGCCCTGACCCTCGACCGCGTGGCGACGCCGGTGGGCGAGGTGCTGCTGGTCACGGACGGGAAGGGCGCCGTCCGGGCGCTGGACTTCTCCGACTACGAGGCGCGAATGCTGCGGCTGCTGCGCCGTCACTGCGGCGGCGAGCCGAGGCTGGTCGCGGGCCGGGCGCCGGAGACGGTGCGCCGGGCGGTGGAGGCCTATTTCTCGGGCGAGGTGCGGGCGCTGGAGGGCGTCACGGTGAAGACCGGCGGCACGGCGTTCCAGAAGGCGGTGTGGGCCGCCCTTCGGGCCATCCCGGCCGGCGAGACCCGCAGCTACGGCCAACTGGCCGCCGCGATCGGGGCGCCGCGAGCGGTGCGGGCGGCCGGCTTGGCCAACGGACAGAACCCGGTCGCGGTGATCGTGCCCTGCCATCGCGTGATCGGCTCGAACGGGACCCTGACGGGATATGCGGGCGGGCTGGAGAGAAAGCGCTGGCTGCTGGCGCACGAGGGCGTCGCGGTCTGAGCCGCAGATTCCCGATCCGGGCTCTTGATTTCCGCAGCGAGCGGCCTAGATTTCGCCTGCTTATGCTGAATATGAGCATAAGTCGGCGGCGGGCCTCCGGGGGCAACCGCCGTTCTTCGGACCCATGATTTGCTCAAATCGAGCAAAAGGGGATTGGAAATGGCGGACGGGGCGTTCGGACTGACGAAGGAACTGGAGCGGGCGACCGCGCCGGTGTGGGCCAAGGTCAAGGATCACGTGACGCCGCTGGAATGGCCGGCGCAGGCGGCCCTGATCGCCGAGATCAACGCTCTGAAGCGCGAGCGTGACGCCGTCATCCTCGCCCACAACTACATGACGCCCGAAATCTTCCACGGCGTCGGCGACTACGTCGGCGACAGCCTTGGCCTGGCCAAGGAGGCCGCGAAGTCGAAGGCGAAGGTCATCGTCCAGGCCGGCGTGCACTTCATGGCCGAGACCTCGAAGATTCTGTCGCCGGAAAAGACCGTGCTGATCCCCGACCTGCGCGCCGGCTGCTCGCTGGCGAGTTCGATCACTGGCGCCGACGTGCGCCTGATCAAGCAGCGCTACCCGGGCCTGCCGGTGGTCACCTACGTCAACACCACCGCCGACGTGAAGGCCGAGACCGACATCTGCTGCACCTCGGCCAACGCCGTGCACGTGGTCGAGCAGGCCGCCCGCGAATGGGGCGTCGACAGGGTCATCCTGATCCCGGACGAATACCTGGCCCGTAACGTGGCGGCGCAGACCACATCGGCATCATCGCCTGGAAGGGTCGCTGCGAGGTGCACGAGCGCTTCACCGCCGACGACATCGCCGACATGCGCGCGGCCTATCCGGGGGCGGAAATCCTCGCCCACCCCGAGTGCCCCGAAGACGTGCTGGCGGCGGCCGACTTCGCCGGCTCGACCGCGGCGATGATCGACCATGTCACGGCGCGCAGGCCGAAGCAGGTGGTGATGATCACCGAATGCTCGATGGCCTCCAACGTGGCGGGGGACGTCGAGGGCGTGCAGTTCATCGGTCCCTGCAACCTGTGCCCGCACATGAAGCGGATCACGCTGGAGAACATCCGCGATTGCCTGCTGAACATGCAGTTCGAGGTGACCGTGCCCGAGGAGATCGCCGAGCGCGCCCGGCTGGCGGTGCAGCGCATGGTCGACCTGCCGCCCCCGCCGGTTCCGGCCCGCTACGACATGATCAAGGCGCGCCATCACGTGGCGGTGGAGCTGATCTGATGCACTACGTCCCGCCGGTGCGGGCGGTGGCGAGGCTGGATTGTCGCAGCCTGCGACTTCTCGCGCTGCTGGCCTTGTGGCTCAGGTCGGAAAAGGCCACGTCGGAACGATGAGCGACACCGACGCCCCCCGCCGTCCCGGTCCCTGGGACCCGAAACCGGAGGAGACCACGTCCGCGCCGCCCGCGCCGGCGAGGCCCGCGCGCGCCGCCGCCGCCGAGCCGCCGCTGGACAAGGGTCAGAACCCGGTCTGGGCGGTGATCTCGACCCTGCTGCTGGGCGGCTTCATCTGGGTCGTCAGCGGCAGCTGGGTGGTCGCGGTCGCCGCCATCTGGGGCCTGTTCGTGCACGAATATGGGCATGTGCTGGCCATGAACCGGCTCGGCATGGGCCCGGCGCGGATTTACATCATCCCCTTCCTCGGGGGCGTGGCGAAGAGCCAGCGGCTGCCGCAAAGCGAGTGGCACGGCGTGCTGGTGTCGCTGGCCGGGCCGGCCTTCGGCCTGCTGGCGGCCATTCCCTTCTTCGCCGGCTTCGTGATCACGGGCCACGGGGCGTGGCTGCTGGGGGCGGGGATCATCGCCCTCATCAATCTGGTCAATCTGGCGCCGGCGCCGCCGCTGGACGGCTCGAAGGCGCTTGGGCCGGTGCTGGCCGGCATCCATCCGATGGTCGAGCGGGCCGCCATGATCGCGGTTGGCGTCCTGGTCGTCTGGTGGGGCCTCACGACGGGCCGCTTCATCCTGGCGGCCTTTCTGGCCATAGCCCTGATCGGCCATCTGAAACGCGGCGCGTGGCGGCCTGAAGGGCGGCCGCTAACGGTGCGCGAGTCCCTGTCCAGCGTGGGTCTGTTCGCCGCGACGGCGGCGGCCTGCGCCGGGGTCGGGGTGGCGGCCATGATGCCGCTGGCGGAGGGCAGCCTGCCCGGCGCCCTGTCGGTGGCGGGCTCCTATCTCGGGATCGGACGTTGAGCCGCATCGTCCATGACGGGCCGCTGATCGTCGGCGGCGGTCTGGCGGGGCTTTCAGCCGCGCTGGAGGCGGGGCCGCGCCCGACGCTGGTGGTGACGCCCGCCCCGTTGCTGCAGGCCTGTTCCTCGGCCTGGGCGCAGGGCGGGGT
>JAEYUE010000180.1 GCA_023433655.1 Pseudomonadota bacterium
GTCTTCAGCCTGTCGCGAAGGTCGCGGCGCAGATCGCGACGCTCCAGCAGCCAGTCGACGGCGTCCAGCTGGTGGTTGATGGCCGTCGGGTCGCGCAGCGGTCGCGCGATGCGCTCGGCCAGGGCCCGCGCCCCGCCGGCGGTGACGGTCCGGTCGATGCAGGCCAGCAGCGAGCCCTCGCGCTCGCCCCTCTGGGTGCGGTCGATCTCGAGGCTCAGCCGGGTGGCCGGGTCGATGGCCAGATAGCCGCTGTCGCCGGAGCGGCGCGGCGGCGACAGGGCCGGAATCTTGCCCGCCTGGGTCGTCTCCAGATAGGCGGCGATCAGTCCCAGGGCCGAGACTTCACACTCCTCGAAGGCGCCATAGCCGTCCAGCGAGGCGACGCCGTACAGCCGCTCGACCCGGGCCCGCGCCCCGACCGGCTCGGACAGGGCCTGCGGCAGGGCCTGGACCACGCCGCCGCAACCGTCCAGCGCGGCCTTCGCCGACCCGTCGCCGAACAGCCGGTCGGGCACCAGCACCTCCGATGGCCGGAACGAGGCCAGCGTCGCCGCCAGATCCTCCAGCGAACAGGCGACCACGTCGACCTCGCCGGCCGACAGCTCGACCACCGAGACGGCGGCCCGGCCCTTGCGGATCGCCACGGCCGCCAGCCGGTTGGCTCCGCGGGCGTCCAGCAGACTGTCCTCGGTCAGGGTGCCGGGTGTGACCACGCGGACGATGTCGCGCTTCACCACCGCCTTGGAGCCGCGCTTCTTCGCCTCGGACGGCGCTTCCATCTGCTCGCAGATGGCCGCCTTGAAGCCCTGCCGGATCAGCCGCGCGAGGTAGCCCTCCAGCGCGTGCACCGGCACCCCGGCCATGGGGATGTCCTCGCCCTGGTGCTTGCCGCGCCTGGTCAGGGTGATGCCCAGGGCCGAGGCGGCGATCTCGGCGTCCCTGAAGAACAGCTCGTAGAAGTCGCCCATGCGGAAGAACAGGATGGCGTCCGGCGCCTGGGCCTTGGCCGCCAGGAACTGGGCCATGACCGGCGTCACCCCCTCGGCGGAGGGCAGGTCGGCGGCGGTCGGCGGGTGGACGAGCGGGGCGTTCATGAGAGCGCGACAGGGTGAAGGAAGCCGCCCGCGCGCTCAAGCCGCAGACGCGCGTCTTGCACAGGCTTGGCGGCGCTGCGACAAGCGGGGCAGGCGGTTAAGGGAACGCGGTCGAACACCGCGGCTGTGCCCGCAACTGTAGGCGGCGAGAGCGTCGTCCGATCCGGGGTTCGCCCCCGGCGCCACTGGGAAACCGGGAAGGCGTGGACCCCGCTTGTCGACCCGCAAGCCAGGAGACCTGGCCGCCGACGTCGTCCGTCGCTGCCCGGGACTAGGCAGGGGCGCGGTGAACCGTCGTGACGACCCGGTCCCAGCGTCGCCCCGCACGGGCGGGCCGGTCGTCAGCCAGTCGCCGCGGCGCGCTCGCGCGGGGACAGACGGAGCCCATCCCATGAGACGAGCCCTCCTCCTGACCACGGCTGCGGCCGTGCTGCTTCCCCTGTCCGCCCACGCGCGGACGCCCGACGACCCGGCCGACCCGCTGGACGAGGTGGTGGTCACCGCCACCCGCCTGCCGGCCATCGCCCATGACACGCCCGGCGCCCGGGTGCTGGACCGCGACGCCATCGACCGCCGCGGCGCCGTCTTCGCCGCCGACATCCTGTCCGACGTGCCGGGGCTGTCGGTGGTCCGTTCGGGCGCCTTCGGCGGCGTCGCCCAGGTGCGCATCCGCGGGGCCGGCCCCGGCAAGACCCTCGTCCTCGTCGACGGCGCCCCGGTCAACGACCCCGCCGAGGTCAATGGCGCCTTCGACTTCGGCGGCTTCGACCTCGCCGACGTCGAGCGCATCGAGGTGCTGTCCGGCCCGCAGTCCTCCCTGTGGGGCTCGGACGCCATCGGCGGGGTGATCGCCTTCGCCACCCGCGAGACCGACGGCCTGGCGGTGGATCTCGAGGCAGGCGCTTTCGACTCCCGTCGGGGCCGTCTGGCCGTCGGGACGGTCGGCGAGGACAGGGCGCTCGGCGCCTGGGTGTCGCATGTGACCGCCGACGGCATCTCCGCCGCCGACGCCCGCGACGGAAACCCCGAGCGCGACGGCCTGGCCTCCACCACCGCCGGGGCCAAGGGCCGCTACGCCTTTTCGCCAGAGGTTTCCGTGGACGGCTCCCTGCGCTGGACCGACGCCGAGGTCGATCTCGACGGCTACCCCGCCCCGGCCTTCGCCCTCGCCGACACGCCCGACCGGCAGACGAGCGAGCAGTGGTCGGGCGTGGCGCGTCTGAAGCTGTCCGCCCTCGGCCTGCGGCACCAGTTCAGCCTCTCGGCCCACGACATCAGCCGCGAGACCGTGTCGGATTTTCCATCGGTCTTCGACGCCTCGCGTCACGCCTGGCGCTGGCAGGCGGAAGGCTCGGCGCGCGGCGTCGACTTCGTCGTCGGCGCCGAGCGCGAGGACACGGAAGGCCGTCTCTCGACAGGCCTGACCGGCGAGCTCGGGACGACCTCCGCCTTCGCCACCGCCCGGGTCAAGCCGATCGAACGCCTCAGCCTGACCGGCGCCCTGCGCCACGACGCCACCGACGACTTCGGCGCAAGGACGACCGGCCGTCTTTCGGCCGCCTTCGACGCCGGCGCGGGCGTGATCCTGTCCGCCGCCTGGGGCACGGGTTTCAAGGCCCCGTCGATCAGCCAGGCGGTCTGCGACTTCTGCTTCGCCCCGCAGCCGTGGCCGCGACTGGCCCCCGAAACCGCCGAGGGGTGGGAGACGGCGATCGGCTGGCGCTCGTCCAACGGGCGGCTGGAGGGGCGCGCCACCGTCTATCGGCTGCGGGTCGAGGACCAGATCGACTGGGTCGCCGGCCGCTACGTCAACATCGCCGAGACCGCGACCGACGGCGTCGAGCTGGAAGGCCGCGCCCGCCTCCCCGGCGGATTCGACCTGACCGTGGCCTGGGGCTGGACCGACGCCCGCGACGAGACCAGCGGGGACCGGCTGCTGCGCGTGCCGGAACACGCCGGCTCGGCGACACTGGGCTGGAGCGGCGAGCGGCTGACCGCCGCCCTCACCGTCCGCGCCGAAAGCGACCAGGCCGATTCCGACGGCTTCGCGGCCGTGGAGCGCAAGGGCTTCGTCACCGCCAATCTGACCGGGTCGTACGCCCTGACCGGCGCCGTCACCCTGACGGCTCGGATCGAGAACCTCGCCGACGAAGGCTATCAGCAGGTCTTCGGCTACGGCGAACCGGGCCGGTCCGGCTACCTCGGGCTCAGGCTGCGCTACTGACCCGGCGGGGTCCGGCGGCCGTCACGGCGGTCGCCGGCTCCAGCTGAAGGGCGGCCCAGTCCAGCGCCGGGGTCGGGGCGTTGGCGGCCGCCACCACGGCGCGCAGTTCGGCGGCCGAGGCGACGCTGGCGACGACGGCCGACACCTCGGGGAGGCCCATGACATAGGCCAGGGTGGCCTGCATCGGGTCGACCCGGGCCTCGGCCAGCCGGCGGCGGATGCGCGACAGCGCGTGGGCGTGGCCGGCCATTTCGGGCGGCAGGGGCTCGCCGCTGATGAACAGCAGGCCGTCGGCGAACACCGAGGTGGCGTGGACGGCCACGCCCAGCCCGGCCAGTTCCGACAGCACGCCGGCGTGCTGGGCGCGCTGGTCCAGCAGATTGATCGGCAGTTCGACGAGGTCCGGCTCGAAACGCCGCGCCAGAAGGGCGGGCCCATCCTCGAGCGTGGCGCGGAAGCCGATGCGGCGGAACAGCCCGCGCGCCTTCAGGGTCTGCAGCCGGTCCCAGAGGGCGCGGCCCTCGGCCCCCGCGAGGTCGTCGGCTCCCGAAACCAGCAGGGCGTCGCCGCGCGGCAGGCCGAGCCGTTCCAGCGACCGCCGCGCCCGGGCCTCGACGCGGTCAACGCCCTCGGTGATCGGCACGGTGCGGACCGTGACCTGGAAGGGTGAGGGGAAGGGCCAGGCCTGACCCAGCCGCCGTTCGCCGTCGCCGTCCGGCTTGGTGGCGACAAGGGTCACCCCGGCGTCGGCGGCCGTCTGCAGCAGGAAGCGAAGCGCCTCCTCGCGCGCGCCCGCCGGCAGGGGCGCGTAGGCGTTGGCGTTCACCGCGCGCGCGGGTTCGTGCACGACCGCGACGGCCAGCTTGTCGATCGGAGAGGGCGCGCGGTTGGGGAGCACCGCCGGACTGTGACTGTGAAAGTTTAAGGCCCCCCTTCCGAGACCTTGACCGAATCTTACCGCCGGAACGGCGCTCGCCCGTTTTGGGTCAGTTCGCGCCCTGCGCCAGCGCCGTCAGTACGCCCGCGCCATACCGGTCCAATTTGGTCTGACCGACGCCCGGAATATGCGCCAGACGCTCGAGGTCGCCCGGTTCGGCCAGGGCGATCTCCAGCAGGGTGCGGTCCTGGAAGATGACGTAGGGCGGCACCCGCTGCTCGGCCGCCCGTTCGCGCCGCCAGGCCCTGAGCGCCTCGAACCGGGCGCGTACGTCGGCATCCATCGATTCGAGGGCGGCGTTGCGCCCCTCGCCGCTCCGCGATCGCTGGCGCGGATTGCCCGAGCGGGTGTTGGGGTCGAAGCGCGACGGGGCGCGGCGCACCTCGATGGTCCGCTCGCCGCGGTACACCGCCCGCACCGCCGCCGGCTCGCCCAGTCTGACCAGGGGTTTTCCCTCGTTGGGATCCTCGACCAGCAGGCCCTCGAACATCAGGTGGTCGAGCACGTCCCGCCAGCCGTTCGGCGACAGGTCGCGACCCACGCCCCAGGTGGACAGTCCCTCCTCCCACGGCTGGACGTCCTTCGTCCGGCCGGTCAGGTGGTCGACGATGCGGCCGCGGCCGAAGCGCTGGTCCAGACGCTGCACCGCCGCCAGCGCCTTCTGCGCGGCCACGGTGGCGTCGTGCAGCTGCGGCGGGTCCAGGCAGATGTCGCAGACGCCGCACGGCTCCGCCTCCGCCTCGCCGAAATAGCGCCGCACCGCCTGCGGACGGCAGGTCGCCCCGTCCAGCATGGCGAACAGCTGGCGCGCCTTCCTGACCTGCACCGCCTTGACCTCCTCGGCCATCGGCCGGCTGTCGAGCCGGCGCAGGGTCCAGGCGATGTCCGAGGGGCCGTACAGGGTGATGCCCTCCGCCGGGTCGCCGTCGCGCCCCGCCCGGCCGATCTCCTGCCAGTAGGCCTCCAGCGAGCCCGGCGGATCGGCATGGATGACGAAACGGACGTCGGCCTTGTCGACGCCCATGCCGAAGGCGATGGTCGCCACCATCACCGCCCCATCCTCGGCGAGGAAGCGCTCCAGTCGCCGGTCGCGCTCGCGGGCCTCCATGCCGGCGTGGTAGGCGATGGCGTTGGCGCCCGCGTCGCGCAGGGCCTCGGCCACCCGCTCGCAGCCGTCGCGGCTGCCGCAATAGACCACCCCCGACCTGCCGCGCCGTTGCCGCACCAGTTCGATCACCGCCTCGTCGGTGCGGGCCCGCGAGCCGTTGGCCTTGCGCAGGGCTGACAGCTGCAGGTTCGGACGGGCGAAGCTGTCGACCACGATGCGCGCCTCGCCCAGACGCAGCGAGCGGACGATGTCCTCCCGCGTGCGGGCGTCGGCGGTGGCGGTGACGGCGATGCGCGGCACGCCCGGGAACAGTTCGGCCAGCCGCCCCAAGGTCCGGTAGTCCGGTCGGAAGTCGTGTCCCCATTGCGAGACGCAGTGCGCCTCGTCGATGGCGATCAGCGACAGGGGCAGATCATGCAGCCGGTCGATCAGGTGCGGCTGGGCCAGTCCCTCGGGCGAGACATAGAGCAGGTCCAGCTGGCCGGCGCGGGCCGCGCGCCAGATTTCCGAGCGGTCGTCCAGCGACACGCCGGAATCCAGCCGCGCCGCCGCCACGCCCTGCTGCTTCAGCGCCTCGACCTGGTCGGTCATCAGGGCGATCAGCGGCGACACCACCAGGCCGAGGCCCGGGCGCAGCATGGCGGGAATCTGGTAGCAGACGCTCTTGCCGCCGCCGGTCGGCAGCACGGCCAGCACGTCGCGCCCGGCCAGCACCTCGGCGACCACCTCGGCCTGTCGTCCGCGGAAATCGGCATGGCCCCAGACCCGCTCCAGCGTCGCGCGCGCCTGCTCCAGGGACAGGGGGACGTCGGCGAGGATCGAGTCGGCGGGCATCGCCGCCTTGTGCCTCATTTGTTCCGGCCTGTGAACGCCTCAGCGAGTCTCCACCGTCACCGTCGCCCGGATGGAATTGGCGACGTAGCAGGCCTCGTGGGCGCGGTGATGCAGCTGGTCCAGCACCGTCTTCGACGGCGTCTCGCCGGAGAAATCGACCTGCGGCCGCAGGGTGACGGCGGTGATCGACACCCGTCCGCGCTCGTCCCTGGCCAGAACGCCCAAGGCCTCGTCGAGATAGCGGTCGACCACCAGTCCCTCCTTCCGCGCATAGGCGAGGAAGAACAGCATGTGACAACTGGACACGGCCGCGACCAGCGCCTCCTCCGGGTCGACAG
>JAEYUE010000058.1 GCA_023433655.1 Pseudomonadota bacterium
GCGCCTGTGGTCGGAACCGCTCCTGTCGACACCGTCAGCAAGTTCCGCCTTCCGTCTTCCCCGGCGACGGGGAAGCGGAAACGCCGGTGAGGCCCGAGAAGGGCCGCCAGCCGGCGGGGCGAGTGGAAAACGACCGCGCGGGACAGCTCGTCTCGTCGAAACGGTACACTACAACACAACCGGGCGAGCCCGGCTGTCCCGCACCCTCCCCACCTTCCGCGGCCCAGGGCCCCGGAAGCCGATGACGCACGTCTGGCGTCGGCCCCGGCCGTCTCTCGACCCTGCGGCCCCCGCCGTCTATCTACCGCCCATGCGCCAGTCCTTCGACGAAACCACCGATCCGTCCTTCGCCGCGAAACACCTGCCCCTTCTCCGTCAGAAGATGGCGGCGCAGGGCCTCGACGGCTGGCTGGTCCCGCACGAGGACGAGCACCAGAACGAATACCTGCCCGAGGCCAACGAGCGCCTCGCCTGGATCAGCGGCTTCACCGGCTCGGCCGGAGCGGGCGCCGTGCTCAGGGACCGCGCCGCTGTCTTCGCCGACGGCCGCTATACGGTGCAGGTCCGCGCCCAGGTCGACCCGGCGCAGTTCGAGATCCACGCTTTCGAGGCTGACGGCCTCGCCCGCTGGCTGGAGACCGTCCCTGCCGGGTCGGTGATCGGCTACGATCCCCGCCTGCACAGCCCCGACGCCCTCGACGGCCTGCGCCGCGCGGCCGAGAAGGCCGGGGCGACGCTGAAACCGGTCGAGTCCAGTCCGCTCGACGAGGCCTGGGGCGCCGACCGCCCCGCCCAGCCCGCCGCCCCGGTGGTCCCGCACGACGAGCGCTACACCGGCGAATCCGGCGCCTCCAAGCGCGCCCGCATCGGCGCGGCCCTGGCCGACAAGGGCGCCGAGGCCGCGGTGCTGACGGCGCCGGCCTCGATCGCCTGGCTGTTCAACATCCGCGGCGGCGACGTCATCCGCACCCCGCTGCCGCTGTCGCAGGCCATCGTCCAGGCCGACGGCTCGGCGCGGCTGTTCCTCGACCCGCGCAAGGCCAGCAACGAACTCCCCGGCTGGCTGGGCGACGCGGTGACGCTGGAGGCGCCCGAGGCGCTGGAGGGGGCGCTGGACGGCCTCAGGGGCCGCAAGGTGCTGATCGACCCGGCCCAGTCCTCCGCCTGGTATTTCGACCGGCTGGCGGCCGCCGGCGCCGAGGTCGTGCGCGGCATGGACCCCTGCACCCTGCCGCGGGCAACCAAGAACCCGGTCGAGATCGAGGGCAGCCGCCAGGCCCACATCCGCGACGGCGCGGCGCTGAGCCGCTTCCTGCACTGGGTCGACACGGTGGCGCAGGAGACCCTGCCGGACGAGCGCGAGATCGCCGAGACCCTCGAGCGGTTCCGCGAGGCGACCGGGGCGCTGAAGGACCTGTCCTTCGACACCATCGCCGGGGCCGGCCCCAACGGCGCCCTGCCGCACTACAAGCCGGTCGGGGCGAAGATTCGCCGCATCGAGAAGGGCTCGCTGCTGCTGGTCGACGGCGGCGGCCAGTATCTGGACGGCACCACCGACGTGACCCGCACCATGGCCGTCGGCGAACCCTCGGCCGATCAGCGCCGCATGTTCACCCTTGTGCTCAAGGGCCATATCGCCATGGCGACGGTGCGCTTCCCGGCCGGCACGACGGGACATCAGCTGGACGCCCTCGCGCGGCTGCCGCTGTGGATGCAGGGTTTCGACTACGACCACGGCACCGGCCACGGCGTCGGCAGCTACCTGGGCGTGCACGAGGGGCCGCAGCGCATCGCCAAGATGGTCAACAGCCAGCCGCTGCTGACCGGCATGATCCTGTCCAATGAGCCCGGCTACTATCGTGAAGGCGCCTGGGGCATCCGCATCGAGACGCTGCAGGTGGTCACCCCGCCGGAACCGATCCCCGGCGGCGAGCGCCCCATGCACGGGTTCGAGCAGCTGACCTTCGCCCCGCTGGACCGCAGGCTGATCGACGTCGCCCTGCTGACCATCGACGAGCGGGCCTATGTCGACGCCTACCACGCCGAGACCCTGGCCAAGGTGGGGCCCCTGCTGGACGGCGAGGCCCGGGCCTGGCTGGAACAGGCCTGCGCGCCCTTGAAATAAGGCGGAACGGCGTCCATCTCCTGCGAGCTGGCGGCCGCGTCGCCGGCTCCCACACATTCAGGAGATGCGCAGATGAAGACGCGCAAGCTGGGCCGTGCGGGCCCTGAGGTTTCGGCCATCGGCCTCGGCTGCATGGGCATGGCCGCCTTCTACGGACGGCCGTCCGACGAGGCGCAAGCCACGACCGTCATCCACCGGGCGCTCGAGCTCGGCGTGACCTTCCTCGACACGGCCGAGATGTATGGGCCGCACACCAACGAGATTCAGCTCGGCAAGGCGCTGGCGGACCGGCGCGACCGGGCCTTCGTCGCCACCAAATTCGGCATCGGCTACAACGCGGAGCGGACGAAGCTGACCGTCGACGGCTCGCCCGCCAACGTCCGCCGGGCCATCGAGGGCAGTCTGAAGCGGTTGGGGATGGACCACGTCGACCTCTACTATCTGCACCGCGTCGACCCCGACACGCCGATCGAGGAGACGGTGGGGGCGATGAGCGAACTGGTGACGGATGGCAAGGTCCGCTTCCTCGGCCTGTCCGAGGCTGCCCCGGCCACCTTGCGGCGGGCGCATGCGACCCATCCGATCACGGCCCTCCAGACCGAATACTCGCTGTGGAGCCGGGATCCGGACGACGAACTGCTGGCCGTCTGCGACGAGCTCGGGATGGGCTTCGTACCTTACAGCCC
>JAEYUE010000060.1 GCA_023433655.1 Pseudomonadota bacterium
CGTCAGAAGCGCCCCCCGCCGAGGCCTCCGCCACGCCGCCGGCCGCGGGAGGGACCGAATGAGACGCCCGGTGGCGGTCCGCGTGGTCGGGCCGATGCAGTGGATCGTCTATCCGGCCCTCATCGCCATCGCCGCGACCATCGTCCTGCAGACCCCGGTCGAGCTGTTCGGCCTGCACCTGCCCGAGCCGATCATTCCCATGGTGCTGGCCTTCGCCTGGCCGCTGATCCGGCCCTCGGTGCTCGGCCCGATCGTGCTCGCCGGCCTCGGCCTGCTGCTGGACATCCTGACCTATGGTCCGCTGGGCCTGTGGGGCCTGACCTTCCTGGCCGTTTACAGCGTCGTCCTCGCCTCGCGCAGCTTCCTGGCGGGCCAGGAAACGGCGGTGCTGTTCGTCTGGTACGCGGCCTGCTGTCTCCTCGCCTTCGTGCTGGCCTATGTGGTCATGGCGTTCATCGCCCCCACGCCCGCCAGCCTGATCTCGGTCTTCCTCCAGCTCTTGCCGACGCTGCTGCTGTTCCCCTTCGCGCACCGCCTGATCGAGCGCTTCGAGGACGGCGACGTGAGGTTCCGATGATCCTGCTTCGCCAAGGCTACGCAGGACGGGCCCGACGGCGCCCCGTCACGGGTACGAAGTCCTCCGAAGCTCCCTCAGGGAGCGAAGCGGGATGAGCTCGGAACCGTCGATCTTCTTCGCCGACACCAATGAGCGGCAGGGGTCCTTCCTGCGCCGCACCTTCGTGCTGGGCGGGCTGACCACCCTCGGCGGCGTCGCCCTGACCGGCCGGCTGGCCCAGTTGCAGGTGGTGCAGGCCGGCGAGTACGCGACCCTCGCCACCAACAATCAGTTCAACTTCCGCCTCGTGCCGCCGCCCCGCGGGCGCATTCTCGACCGCAACGGCGTGGTCATCGCCGGCAACCGGCCCAGCTTCCGCGTCCTCGTGGTCCGCGACGAGACCAAGGATCTCGACCAGACACTCGACCTGCTCGGCCGCCTTCTGCCCGACACCATGGACCGGCGGCGGTCGATCATCCGCGACGTCAACGCCGCCCCGCGCTTCTCGCCGGTGCCGGTCAAGAGCGACCTGACCTGGGAGGAGTTCGCCCGGGTCAACCTCTACGCCAACGAACTGCCCGGCGTGATGGCCGACATGCATGAGGCGCGCTTCTACCCGTTCGGAGGCTCGTTCGCGCACGTCATCGGCTACGTCGCCAAGCCCAACGATCGCGATATCAAGGCCATCGAGGAGCGCGGCGAGAAGGTCCCGGAAATCCTCTACAATCCCGGCTTCCGCATCGGCCGCCAGGGAGTCGAGAAGGCCTTCGATCTGGATCTCCGCGGCGAGGCCGGCGGCAACCGGGTCGAGGTCGACGCCCGCGGCCGCGTCGTCGCCGAGGACATCGGGGGCTCGAAACCGCCGGTGCCGGGCAAGGATGTGGTCCTGACCCTCGACGCGGACGTTCAGAACCGGGCGCTCGAGGTCTATGGCGAGGAGTCCGGCGGCTGCGTGGTCATGGATGTCCGCAACGGCGACATCCTGTGCATGGTGTCGGCTCCGTCCTTCGACCCCAACCTGTTCGTCGGCGGCGTGCCGTCCCGCATCTACCGCGCCCTTGCCGACTATGAGCGCAAGCCGCTGCTGGACAAGGCCATCTACGGCACCTTCCCGCCGGGCTCGACCTTCAAGATGACCACGGCGCTGGCCTTTCTCGACGCCGGCATCGATCCGAACGAGCGGGTCGTCTGCACCGGCGGCTATCGCTACGGCGCCCGCACCTTCCGCTGCTGGAAGCGCGGCGGCCACGGCGCGATGGACATGCACAACGCCATCAAGAACTCGTGCGACACCTATTTCTACCACCTGTGCAACCGCGCCGGCGTGGACCGCATCGCCCGCACCGCCGAACGGCTCGGCTTCGGCCAGGCCTATGAGATCGGCATCGCCGGCCAGTCGAGCGGCATCGTGCCCTCGACGAAGTGGAAGAGGGAATACACCGAGGCGACCAGCTGGGACGACGACCCGACCTGGTATCCGGGCGAGACGCTGTCGGTGGCGATCGGGCAGGGGGCCCTGGCCGTCAACGCCCTGCAGCTCGCGGTGATGACCAGCCGCATCGCCAACGGCCGCAAGGCGGTCCAGCCCCGGCTGATCAAGTCGGTGGGCGGCCAGCAGCGCGACCGGCAGGAGGCCTTTGCAGACCTGCCGTTCAGCAAGGCGCATCTCGACATCGTCCGCGGCGGCATGGCCGCCGTGGCCAACGATGTCACCGGCACCGCCTACCGCGCCTCCCAGCTGGGGCTCGGGGATATACAAATGGCGGGCAAGACCGGCACGGCCCAGTCGCGCGACTACGGCTCGGGCTCGCGCGGCCCCCGGGACGCCGTCTGGTCGCGCCGGGACCACGCCCTGTTCGTGGCCTTCGCCCCGCACGATGCGCCGCGCTACGCCATCGCCCTGATCATCCAGCACGCGCCGTCGGGCGGTTCGGCCGACGCCGCGCCGCGCGCCCGCGAGATCATGAAGACCGTCCTGCTCAAGGACCCTGACATGCGCGCGCGCATCGAACGGCCGCTGCCGCCGGCGGCCGAGGCTCCCGCCGGCCTGGATGAAGGAGAGGGCGGGGCGGGGCCGGGCGGCGAGATCACCGGGCCTGCAGCCGCCGCCGCCGCGCCCGCGCCGCCGCCGTCCGCCCCGACCGCCACCTCGGGGCCGCGCCCCTATCTGTCGGAGCCGCCCCGATGACCGCCTCCGCCCTGACCCGCCCCGGCGAGCGCGACCGCCTCTCGACCAAGATCAGCGAGCTGGATTGGCGCGTCGTCGGCCTGCTGTGCGTCATCGCCGGGGTCGGCGGGGCCATGCTCTATTCCATCGCCGGCGGCCATTGGCAGCCATGGGCGGCCGATCACCTGATCCGCTTCGGCATCCTGCTGGTGATCATGCTGGGCCTCGCCCTGGTCCACCCGAAATGGTGGTTCCGCGGCGCCTATCCGCTCTACGGCCTGGTCCTGCTGCTGGTGCTGATGATCGAGTTCACCCCGCTCGGCTACATGCCGGCCGGCGCGGGCGCCAAGAACTGGCTGAACCTCGGCTTCACCCGCATCCAGCCGGCGGAGTTCATGAAGCTGGGCCTCGTCCTCGCCCTGGCTCGCTGGTACCACAACCATTCGGCCCAGGACGCCCGCTGGTCGTGGAAGCTGCTGATTCCCGCCGGCATGATCGGCGTGCCCTTCCTGCTCATCGCCAAGCAGCCGGACCTTGGCTCGGCCATGGTGCTCGGGCTGACCGGCGCCGCCATCATGTTCGTGGCCGGGCTGAGCTGGCGGGTCGTCGCCGCCGGCGGGGCGCTGGCGGCGGTCTTCGTGCCGCTGTTCGTGATGTTCGGCATGCACGACTACCAGCGCAACCGCGTGCTGACCTTCCTCAATCCGGGCGCCGATCCGACCGGCACGGGCTACAACATCATCCAGTCCAAGATCGCCCTCGGCTCCGGCGGCTTCCTCGGCAAGGGCTACGGCCTGGGCAGCCAGAGCCAGCTGGAGTTCCTGCCCGAGCGGCACACCGACTTCATCTTCTCGACCGTGGCCGAGGAGTTCGGCTTCGTGGGCTCCTTCACGGTGCTGGCCTGCTACGTCGCCGCCATCCTCATCGCGCTGCGCATCGCCTCGCTCGCCCACAGCCATTTCGGGCGCATCGCCGCGGCCGGCATGACCGCCTTCTTCGCCCTGTTCGTGCTCATCAACGGGGCCATGGTCATGGGCCTCGCTCCGGTCGTCGGCGTGCCCATGCCGCTGCTGTCGTACGGCGGCTCGTCGATGATGACGGTGATGATCGGCTTCGGCCTGGTCCTGTCGACGCGGGTGCACCGCTACGCCGAACTGCCCAAGGGGCACGGCCTGTTCTGATCGGCGATCTCGCGCGTTAGGGTCCGGCATGACCCACGCCACGTCCGATTCCGCCCCGCCGAAATTCGTCCCCGACTGGGGCGAGGAGCCCTGTCCCCAGCCCATGCTGCCCGCGGCCACGCCGGAGCAGGCCGCCGCCCTGACCCAGGGCGTCCGCATGCGCGAGAATCCGGCCGAATGGGCCTTCGTCCGCCTGTCCAAGTTGATCGAGGACTTCGAGAAGGGACTCGACAAGGACGAGGAGATCGCCGCCCACCTCGTCGGCGGCCCCGGCGACGCCACCATGCAGATCGAGGACGTCGGTTTCTGGGGCCCCGACTTCATCCTCTTCACCGGGAAGAATTTCGACGGCCGCCCGGTGCGCCTGATCCAGCACTACGCCCAGATCAACGTCCTCCTGAACGCCCGCAAGAAGCCCGAGGAACGCCCGGCCCGCCGCATCGGCTTCCAACTCTCGGAACTGGTCCAGAAGACCAACCCGAAGTGAGGGATCAGGCGGCGGGCAGCAGGCAGCAGTGACGGTTGTTCCTCGACAGCTGACGGTCGGCCAATTCCCGCTGCCTGCTGCCTGCTGCCTCTGAACTACAGCGCCGCCGCCCAGTCCGTCGCCCGCACAAGGCTGTCGACGATGCCCGGCTCGGTCGAGGCGTGGCCGGCGTCCTTGACCACGTCCAGCTTCGCCTCGGGCCAGGCGCGGTGCAGCGCCCAGGCGCCCGACATCGGCGTGACCACGTCGAACCGGCCCTGGGCGATCCAGCATGGGATGTGACGGATGCGGCCGATGTTCTTCAGCAGCCAGCCTTCCTCGGGGAAGAAGCCGCCGTTGGTGAAATACCAGTTCTCGATGCGGGCGAAGGCGACGGCGAACTCCGGCTCGGCGAACTTGTCCGGACGCGCCTCCGGGCCCGCGACGCTGACCGTCTCGCCCTCCCAGCTCGACCACGCCACCGCGCAGCGCTCCCGCTCCGCCTTGTCGTCGCCGATCAGCCGCTTGTAGTAGGCCCCCATCAGGTCGTGGCGTTCCTTCTCGGGGATGGGGGCGATGAACCGCTCCCACGCGTCTGGGAAGATGTTGGACGCGCCGTCCTGATAGAACCAGTGCAATTCGGGCCGGGTCAGCAGGAAGATGCCGCGCAGCACCAGCGCCCGCACCCGCTCGGGATGGGTGATGGCGTAGGCCATCGACAGGGTTGATCCCCAGCTGCCGCCGAACACCACCCATTTGTCGATGCCGAGCAGCTCGCGCAGCCGCTCGATGTCCTCGATCAGGGTCCAGGTGGTGTTGTCCTCCAGCGAGGCGTTCGGCCGACTGTTGCCGCAGCCGCGCTGGTCGAACAGCACGATCCTGTATTTGGCCGGATCGAAGTAGCGGCGCATGCCCGGATTGACGGCGCCGCCGGGCCCGCCGTGCAGCACCACGACCGGCACGCCCTGCGGATTGCCGCATTCCTCGTACCAGATCTCATGGACGCTGCCGGTCGGCATGAAGCCGCTGGCGTAGGGCTCGATCTCGGGGAACAGGTCGCGACGGGATGTCTCGGGCACGGGGAAGGCCATACGGCTACTCGGTCTCTCTTCGTGTCTGTCAGGCAGGGAGGCGGGTCCGCAATGCGACAAAGCCGGTCAAAAGCCAAGCCGCGATGATCGGGGCCCCCCGGCCCGACCGCGACCGGAGTCGCTGTCATGATTGAACGCTAGCCGACAGAATCCCGCGCGTCTGCTATTCGCCCGCCATGACCGCCGCCCAGCGCATGGCTTTGCAGTATGTGTTGCTCTTCGGCGCCACCGGCGTGTCCCTTCCGTTTGCAGGGCTGTGGATGCGCTCGCAGGGGTTGAGCGGCGCCGAGATCGGGGCGCTGCTGGCGGCGCCGATGCTGGCGCGGGTCGTGACCGGCCCCCTGCTGGCCGTGTGGGCCGACGGCTTCCGCTATCGGCGCACCCCCATCGCCCTGCTCGGCGTGGCCATGGCCGCGGGCTACGGCCTCGCCGGAGCGACCGACCTGGCTGCGCTCCGCGCCCTGGGCTGGTTCATCGGCGCGACGGCCATGGCCGGCCTGGTGCCGCTGACCGACGTGATGACCCTCCGTCTGGCCGGGCGACTCGGCTTCAGTTTCTCCCTGCCGCGCGGGGCGGGCTCGGCGGCCTTCGTCGTCGCCAACATCGGCATGGGCGCCCTGTTGCTGACCTGGCCCGCCGACGCGGTGATCGCCTGGCTGGTGGCCGTGTCCCTTGGCCTGGCCGCCGTCGCGGCCCTTGCCCTGCCGCCCGAACGGGTCGGGGAGGGCGCGCCCGCCGCCGGCCTCGAGCGCTTCCGCGGCCTCGGCCGTCTGATCGCCAATCCGGTCTTCATGCTGGCCATTCTCGCCATCGGCCTCGTTCAGGCCGCCCACGCCTTCCAGTACGGCTTCTCGGCCCTGCTGTGGAAAAGTC
>JAEYUE010000269.1 GCA_023433655.1 Pseudomonadota bacterium
TAATCAGGTCGGTCATGGGTATACTTGTCATGGGAATGCTCCTGTTGAAGATTTTGGTTGGCACCTTTAATCTTCGGGACATTCCCGCTTTTCGTCAACCCACTTTTGATTTCACATCAGACGTTTATAGATTTTTAACCGATTCTCCCTGGTTGGCTTGCTTCATCAGCCATACATAGGCATCCTCAAGCCCGGGCTGCGTCAACTGCGCCGATGGATACCCATCCGCATTCGCTCCAACCAGGCGGTATTGCGTTCCTTCGGCAAGATGCAGCATAGACACGACGGTTAGATCGTGGTTGGGTTTTTCCAGACCAGATGTGGTTAACGTCCACACATGACCTTCGGTGGCTTTTAGCATGTCAAACGGGCTGCCGCGGAAGAGGATAGATCCTTTGGCGAGCACAGCGAGATCACGACAGGTTTGACCGATATCTTCGACGATATGTGTGGATAACAGTACCACCCGATCCGCGGCAAGGTTGACGAGCAAGTTGCGGAAACGAATCCGCTCTTCTGGGTCTAGCCCGGCTGTTGGCTCGTCCACAATGAGAATCTTTGGATTGTTGACCAGCGCTTGGGCGATCCCAACGCGGCGCTTCATTCCCCCAGAAAAGCCTTTGATCTTGCGTGTGGCCGCATCGCGCAAGCCTACCATCCCCAACACTTCGGTTACGCGTTTGCTGCGTTTGGCGGTGTCATCCAGGCCTTTAAGGATTGCCATGTAATCCACGAATTGTTCGGCGGTCAGTTCGGTATACATACCGAGTTCCTGCGGCAGATAGCCGAGCATGGATTTGACTTCGTGCTTACCCGCTTCGGTAGTGAGGCTGTGCCCATCCACGCAGACGGAGCCGCCGCTTGGGTTGACAATGCCCGCGAGAATTCGCATGAGGGTGGTCTTGCCCGCACCATTGGGTCCGAGCAAGCCGAACATGCCGGAGTTTATCTGCAAGTCCACACCGTTGAGGGCGTGAATGGTCTTCTTTCCTGTGTTGTAAGTTTTGGTAAGTCCGTTAATTTGAATCATGGGGTTTATCCTTTTGGTTTCGTTATCGCGAGCCGCGTTTTTTGGGATGAAGCAGTCCTAGAATAAATCGAGTCCTCAGAAGGCTTCTCCTTTGCGATGGCAGCGTATTTTTAGATATATCTTTCCTGACGATGCAGCAGGAGCCAGGCGAAAAAGAGAAAAATTGCTGAAGCGGCGAAGAGTGCGATTTGATTTGATGCTAGGTCGGGATTTTCCGGGTTGAGAATGCCCATGAAGATATAGGCATACTTCCAGTTATGGACTGCCATGCCATCGCGGATAATAATCTGAATGATCCAGACCAAACCCACGAGGAAAGACCCAATCATGGTTTGAGCACCGAGGATTGCGCCGAAGGTTCCAAGGCAGATCATGGTTACCGTTGGCACAAACCATGAGAGATGCAGGTTAATCGTGTTGCCAAGCGGAGCAAAATCGACACCGATGCGCAGTGCAAAGAAAATGAAAGCGAGCGCACAGACTACCTGGATGAGGAGAATAAGAAATGTTCGCTCAAAGAGGATTTGTGCGGCGCGGATTGGAGTCGAAAAGCGCAGTTCAATGGCTGGGTCATCTAGGATGGCATAGGCAGCCATGAATCCTCCGATGAGCGGAACAGCAACGCCGATGTAGCCGCGGGCGATATTGAAATCTTCCACTTGTTCTTTCAACAATAAGGTCAGAATGACGAAGAACGCCCAGAACGCGAAAGGGAACCAGAGTTGGTCGAGACGATAGGTTAGCAGCGTGTATTTCAGAGAAAAGTGTTTCATTCGATTGTCCTATGCACGGCGGGACTTCCATTGCAAGTAATAGTTCAGCACCACCATCACAGCGGTGATCGATAGTCCGAGCACAATCAGGTTCAAGGTGGCATCTGAGGAGGAATACTTCAACGGTTCATTGGCGTTGATGAAGCCGAGGAAATATCCCTGATATGCATACATTCCGCTGACAGTGAGCAAGGTCCCATTGAGGGTGGGGAAGAATTCTGGGCTGATGTAGTTACCCCAGAACCAATAACCCGTGAACAATATCTGGTATACCCGCAGTGGCATGATAAGCGGACATGCCAGTGAGAATGCGATAACGAATGCAAAAGCGGGGGCCATAATGGCGAAGAAAGCCAACGTTATCGTATAGAGAAAAGTAACGGGCGCATTGCCGAAGGCGATGAACAACCCCGAGATGAGCCATATCCATATCAGCACAGGCGCAAGAGATGCCGCCAGAACGCCGCAGTATTTTCCCAAGATGTAGGTGGTAAGACGGAGCGGGGTGCTCTCCTGTAATTCTCGAATGCCCTGATGGAAATCGCGCAGCAAGCGATCTGCGGAGAGAATGCCAACGATGACGGGAAAAAATAGATTGAAGGTGAATGCCATCTGTCCCGCGTACTGCCAGATTTGCTTGTCGGTGAGGACGACCACTTTCTCTTCAGGCACTGGGTACATGATCGTGACCGAGTAGAATATGAAGACCAGCCCATAGGCGATCCACATGCCGGGGCGGCGAAGGGTCATATTGAATTCATGGCGCAAGATACCGAAAAATCGAGACATGGAAACTCCAGGGTTTTTCTCTTGTTGCGAGGAGGCAAGCGAATCAATCGAATGATTGATGAGAAGATTGCTTTACCGAAATCACGAAAAGCATCGGGGTAGGGGAACGTGAAGGCGGCTCGCAGTTTCGATGGGGTTTTATATTGCAAATGACTTGTGCCATTGCACTTGTTCACGGCCTGCGGACCAGAGCACGAGCAGAATCAATGCAAAGCCTAAGAGGAAGAGCAAAGCAGAGTCATGCCAAAACTGGCTATACCATTCAAGCCACGGAGTGAGGAAGGCGAACCATTCACTCACAGAAGTCAAAGCGAGATATTGCGCCGCCCAGAGTGTGTACGAAATGAACAAGGCATTGCTTGTGCCGATCCACAATGAGAGCAGTAATGCCAACGCAGAAAGAAATGTCATCGGCGCGAGCCAGCCGAGGATGAGTTCGCCCAACGCCTGCGGCGGCAAAATGAGAAGCAATCCGACCGTGGCGAATAAGGCGAGAAAGACGTTGTATGCAGAGACAAGTGTCAGCCGCGCCAGTAAAATCTTCCACGGCGAGATAGGCGTAGAAAAGGTCAATTCGGCAGCGGGGTCGTGCTCCGGGCCGTAGATCAAGCTTACTGTTCCAGCGGCTATCATCGGTACGAAGAAGTGCAGTACTTCCACGCGCGCAACGAGCAGCGCCATCGCTAAAAAAGTGAACATCAATGCGGCAGAACCGATCCATAATTCGCTGTGCATGAGAAGCAGTTGCATGCGCAAAAGTTGAGCCATACTCTTAATGGCACGTGCTAACTTAGACGGAGCATGAATCGCTTCCAGCGCAGAGTCAGCCAGGTGGAGGGGAGCAGTTACGGCAGAGTCTGATGTGGTGACTTCGTTCGCGAGAGACAGCCAAAGAGGCAAGTCCGACTGACAACCAGTACACTCTGTCAGGTGTCTTTCAAATTCTGCGCGTTCGCTTTCACTCAATTGATTCGCGGCGTAGCGTATGAGTTGTTCTTCGTGATTCATCGTCCCTCCGTGCGTTCTAGCACGCCGCGCAGATGGTCGCGCGCATAACTCAAACGGCTTTTGACCGTGCCAATCGGGATGCTCAACACTTGTGCCGCTTCGCTGAGCGACAGACCTTGATAGAAGATAAGGTCGAGTACGGCACGATGTTGGGGTGAAAGACTTTGTATTCCCTGACGTACCCAACGCCTCTCATCTTTGACCTGTGCCTGCTCCTCTGGTGACGGCTGATCTTCACTGAGAATTTCTTCCGCTACATCTTCGAGATAATGGGTTACGCCACGCAAGGTTTTCATCGCCGTGTGATGGACGATTCCCAACAGCCACGCGATGAGGCGGCCCTCTCCGCGAAAGGTGCGCGCTGTACGCCACGCGGTGACGAGCGTACTTTGAGTGACATCCTCTGCGGTGGAGGGATCGTTCGTGAGGCGCAAGGCATACGTATAGAGCCGTTGACCATACTGCGCGTACAGGTCGCGTATAGCATCGTCGTCGCCCGCTTGCATACGACGGATAATGTTGATGTCTTCAACGGGTCGCGTCATGGCGGGCTGCATCTCTCGCAGTTTCAAGGGGATGGCAAGTTCTGCTCGCATAGTATCTGCTTCTCATTGGTATGTACCTTGCGAAGGCAGAAAGGTTCAAAAGTGGTCGGGAAAACCCAAATCGTTCCATATGAGCCAGGTTGAGAACCTGAATTCCAGGTGTGGGAAGAAGCACGTGCAAATAATAACATGCCTTCCGGCAAGATCTATCTGATCAAGAATATCACTGCGCTTCGATTCTCTATGGGGGATTGCCCATCATGAGTACACGTGTTGCAGCACACTTGCCATATGCATGCACCACTTTTCACCATCCTTCGAGTCAAGAATCCGAAGGATTTTTTCTTTTGTGCCGATCGAGAGAAGGAATATTCGACACCGAACATTTTGAATCATATATCCGGCTTATTTGGAAGGATTATCAGTAGCTTTATCTGAAATCTCTACAATCGCCGCAACTTTTCCCGGGTTCTCACGTACATCTAAGTAGAATGATGGCACGAGAAAGGGACAAATGAATGGATAATTCTGCAGAAAACCAGGAACCAAAGCAGAACAACCGGAAAAACGACCAGCTTTTTGAAGAAATCCAGCGTGATGCCGGCATACAAGCCATCGAGCGCGTCGCTGAAGATCACCTGAACCAGATCCTTGTTATCCGCGAGCGTTACTCGGTCGACGATATGGATCTGCTGACTACGAATGTCACAGCCATCAAAGACATCCCACAGAACGTGCGTGACCGGATGTCTAGCCTGCACGAAAGGATCCGGGTGATCATTGAGCAGGTAGCGGCCAACATCGAAGCCCGCAAATATCACACCGTTGAAGGCGAGGTTTCCGATATGCAGCTCTCGGTCAATGAGCGCACCCGGGTCTCCGCGCTTATTGGCGCAGAAAAACGGCTGCAGACCTCTTACGGCTCCCTCAAGACCACGGTCGATGTGCTCACCCATATGAACGATATGATTTTGCGCCGGATTGCTGCCAGCGAACGCTCTGGCGACCGAACCACCGAGCGCAACTTGGTTCTGGCGAATGCCATTCTGGTTTACGAGCTGACCAATTATGTGATCCAATACGTCGAGCACTTCCAATTGGAGGGCGTCGAAGAGATCATTCAAATCCAACAATCGGAACTGAGGAAGCTCTCTGAGCTGCAGAAGCATCAGAACGATCTACGCAAACGGGCACGGGCCTCATCTACCCCCGATTTCCGCGATACCACCCTGGCCAGCATCGATGCCCTGGAAGACTCGGTGAATGTCATCCGCCAGGAGTGGGAGAGTTATACCGATGAAGTCAAAGAAATGAAGTCACGTGTCGGCCCAATTGCGAAGCGCCTGCATGACCTGAAGGTTTTGCGTGACCTGGCCGGCATGCAGATCCGGGTGTTTGAAGCCGCGGCGGCAGTGGGCATTCTCAAGCGTAACATCCTGGCCCTGGAAGATGCCATGAAGGGTCTGGAAAAACTGCAGTTGGCCTCGCTGACCCCCGACCGGGTTCGCCGCCTGTTCTACCTGGGGAGCGAAGACACCCCAGGTTACCTGCCTGAGAGCCGTGAATAGAAGGTGTGGTGATGGATCCGAAACCCTCTTCCCCGCCCTTTTCTGAATACAATAACGCTCAGTTAGAGGCTATGCTGCACAAGCCAGAACTTAGCCCGGCAGAGAAAGATCGCGTGCGTAAGGAACTCACTCGCCGCCTGCGTGATGACCTGCTCAAGACTGCTCAGAACGTTACCGACTCCAATCGCTGGAAAAAACGCCGTGGCCGAGTATGGAAAACCAGCCGTTTGTTCCTGACCCTGGTTGTGATTGTACTCTGCGGCAGCTCGGCCCTGTGCCTGTACGTCCTGGCGCCACCCGAGTGGCTTTCAACCTTGAGCCAATTCTTTCAGCCCCTGTTCACCCTTCTATCTGGCTGAGTTAGAGCAGTCAATCGCATTTTAGTGGCCGTAAGAGTCATCCGGTAAGACGATGGGCCAATCTCCACAATACCTGGAGTTTACTTTGTGAAATGAAAGACGAACAGGCAGCAAATCTTCGTGAGTTACTAGAAAGCCGCAAAACGGCGGCTCTTGGAACACTTCATTCAGGTTCGCCATACGTATCGATGGTTCCATTCGTGCTATTGAAGGATGGATCAACCTTCATTGTAAATGTTAGCCGGCTGGCGTCTCATACAAAAGATATGTTGGATGATCCACGTGTCAGCCTGCTGATCACCGGGGCAGAACGCGCTGATGTCTCTCCTCTCGCTGTTCCCCGGGTTACCATACTTGGGACTGCACGCCAACTTTCTGTCAACGCGCCAGAATATCCCGTTATTAAACAGGCATATCTTGCTCGGTTTCCAGATGCGGAATTCATCTTTAGCCTTGGTGACTTTTCGCTCTTTGGAATTGCCATTACGGGAGTTCGTTGGATAGCCGGTTTCGCTCAGGCACGATCGCTCACGCCGGCGGCTTTTGCTATGATATTCAAAGATAGTCCAGTCTGAGATGAGAATACAATCGAAAGCAGAAAAATCCAATGTTTTGCAGTCACACAAGCGTTTTCCTGATTTGGAAGGCGCTTTTTATTTACGACGGTAGTGATTATTCGGTATACTGAAATAGTGTAGTGCTTCTATCGAGATTTGGGTATTTGAATATGGCAACAATTCAATCATCTGATGCGAACCCTCCTTACCTTTTCTCCTTTGCAGGCGCATTGGCAGTAACGCTGCTCATGGGGGTGGGGATAACCGTATTGGATGTGTTTCAACCGGCAGAACCTGTGTTTTCTATTCTTGCATTCATACCAGGAGGAATTAGCATTGCGGCGCTCTCCGCATCAGGGTTGAGCCGTGCTGATCTTTATCTGCTCCCTGCGAAAGCATCCCGCTCTGGACTGGTCGCACTAGCCGCTACCACGCTGCTTCTGCTGCCTATTCTGGGTTCTAGCACAGGGTGGGCTGGGTGGCATTGGTTGCCTGGTCTAATATACGCCCCAGCTTCTGGCATTGCACAAGAAATGTATTTCCGCGCTTCACTCCTGCCTGCCTTAGAGCGCGCCTTGCATGGCAAAAAGACGATCGCTATTTTTCTCCACGCAGTGATATTCGTAGGTTATCATTTCCGCACTTTCCGCTCTCTTCCATCATTGCCTATTGCCATTCTGGTTGCATCTGTACTGTTCACTGCGGGGTGTGGCTGGGCATGGCAAGTTCAAAGAGATCGAACGGTATTCTGGGCGATTGGGCAGCACAGCCTGTTTCTGATGTTGATGTCTATGTTTGAGTGGGCTTAGTTGCCTGAATCGTGGGCCGTTGAACAAACCATGTACCTGCCGCTGCCCGGCGTGTGGCAAGATTTGCGCCGAGCTATTCGCGTAGCCTTAATTTTGTATTTGTACTGATCTAGGAATTGTTCACATCTACCCCATCGCAGGAAACGCTGGCTGTTAGATACTAATGTTAACATCAGCCGCACGGTCTGGGCCGGACGTCCGGGTATAATTGTGGACATGTCCGTAACTTCACCTCAATCTCCCGAAACGCTCCTGCACACCGTCTTTGGATACCAGCAGTTCAAATCCCTCCAGCGCGAAGTAATTCAAAATGTGCTTAATAAGCGCGACACTCTAGCGATCATGCCCACCGGGGGTGGAAAATCACTGTGCTACCAGATCCCCTCTTTGCTCTTGCCCGGCCTGACGGTGGTGGTCTCGCCGCTGATCGCGCTGATGAAAGACCAGGTTGAGCAGTTGGATGCACTCGGCGTCCCGGCGCTCTTCCTCAACAGTTCTCTGAGCTACGATGATTATCAGATCAACATGGCTATGGTGCGCAGCGGCGAAGTAAAGCTGCTGTATGTGGCCCCTGAAACGCTGCTCACGCCGCGCCTGTTGAACCTGCTAGAAAGCGCGACCCTCTCCTGCCTGACGATCGATGAGGCTCACTGCATTTCTGAATGGGGCCATGACTTTCGCCCAGAATACCGTCAGATTGCCCAGGTGCGCCAGCGTTTTCCTCAGGCCGTCTGCCTCGCCCTCACGGCCACCGCCACCGAGCGGGTGCGCCAGGATATCAAGGATACGCTGGCCTTTCAGGATGACAACGAGTTCGTCGCCAGCTTCAACCGCGAAAACCTGATGATCGAAGTGCTGCCCAAAACCGACCCTGGCGCGCAGACGCTCGCCCTTTTGCGGCGTTTCCCTGACCAGTCGGGTATCATCTACTGCTTCTCGCGCAAGCAGGTCGATGAATTGACCGCCTTTCTGGCTGCCAAAGGCTTCTCTGTGCGTTCCTATCATGCCGGGTTGTCTGATTACGAGCGCAAAACGAATCAGGAAGTCTTCATCCGCGACGATGTGCAGATCATCGTTGCCACGATTGCCTTTGGCATGGGCATCAACAAGCCCAATGTGCGTTTTGTGATCCACTATGATCTGCCCAAGAGCATCGAAAGCTATTACCAGGAGATTGGCCGTGCCGGGCGTGACGGCCTGCCTGCCCACTGCCTGCTGCTCTATAGCTATTCAGATGTCGCCAAGCTGCGCTACTTTATCAATCAAAAGACCGAGGACGAGCGCCAGGTGGCCTATTTACATCTGAATGCCCTCACCAACTATGCCGACAGCCCTACTTGCCGCCGCGTACCGCTGTTGGCTTACTTTGGCGAAAAGTACGACGGTGATAACTGTGGCGCATGTGACAATTGCCTAAAGACGAACGATGAGCCAAAAGATATCACCATCGCGGCCCAAAAATTCCTATCGTGTGTCAAACGCACCGGCGAACGCTTTGCCGCCACGCACATTACGCACGTGTTGCTAGGGATCGATAACGAGAAAGTTCTCAAATACCAGCATCAAGAACTGTCCACCTTTGGCATTGGCAAAGAGTATACCCGCAAGCAGTGGCTGCATATCGCCCAACAGTTGATCCAAAAAGGGTTTCTAGACCTGAGCAATGACCTCTACCGCGTGCTGCGCTTGACTCCCAAAGGCATTGAGGTGCTTAGGAGCCGCGAGCCGATCCTGGGTATCACTCCACCGGAAGAAGCGACCGTTACAGCAAAGAAAAAGGCTGGCGAGATCGACTACGATCACGATCTGTTTGCCCTTCTGCGAGAAATGCGAAAAGATCTTTCAGAAGCTGCTAACGTACCACCTTACGTCATCTTCTCTGACCGCACTCTGGCGGAGATTGCTGCTTACTACCCTATGTCACCGGACAGCCTGAAGCGTATTAATGGCATCGGCCAGGTCAAATTTGAAAATTACGGCAAGATACTACTCGATCTAGTGCAGGAATTTTGCCAGGAGCGTGGATTGCAGGAGAAGTTGCCCGAGAAGCCCAGGGAAGCCCGGTCGGCCCGGCAGCAGGATAGTAAACCCCGTGAGACGGTGAGCAAACCTCGCCACGTGATCGTCGGCGAAGCTTTCAACGAGGGCAAATCCATCGCGGCCTTGATGCAGGAATACGGCGTGCAGCGCGGAACAATCCTCGACCATCTGGCATCGTATGCACAGGAAGGTAACTCCGTGCGCCAGAGCGACGAATTCCTTTCCTTGCTAGCGTTGTCAGCAGATGAGCAGGAGGTAGTCCTGCAAGCGTTTGAGCAGTTAGGAAGCAAGCTCTTAAAACCGGTCTTTGAGCAATTGGGTGGGGCAGTGACCTATGACGATCTAAAAATCCTGCGGTTGCATTTTCTGAGCAGCCACAAGTAAGTAAGCCCGGAGCGGCTACACTCATTCGACTTGCGGCAGCCGTAAAAATCTCTTGTGCTATTTCTTCGTATATCGGCCCATCAATGTGTTTAATGCGAACACCAATTTTGCTTGCCTCGTCTACTCACAGGGCCCTGTAGTTCGTTCATGTATTTCTGTGCCAATAGGAATTTGTTCCCAACAAGGGCAAAAGAGTTGATTCTCTTGCTACGCAATTCCTCAACAGGTTTGGGCTTAGCTGGACTTTGGCGTCTAATTACTACTTGATAAACCAGTCAATGAAAACTGTATCGCGTAAGATGAGAAACTTAATCGGGCCACCGTAGAAAAATAGAGCCAAAGTAATTAACAATGTGATGAAACGGAGGTTTCGGTTTTGAATTATTGTAAATAAAGAACCGATTAGGATATACAAAGCTCCAATAACAGGAAAAATGTACCTCCCTTGCAATGCTATTTGTTTAAATCCATAGGTGAGCTCGGAAGTGTAATTCGTATAAAACAGCACGAGTGTGTAAAACAAGAAAATCCCAACGAGACTGTAGATTGTAAAAGAGTGCTGTTTCCAATACCGAAAAGCTAACAAAAGGTACCAGAAGAATAACAATTGATAAAGAGTGATGATGTGCGATGGAAAGTAACTGAGGTGCGCCAGAATCCCATAAATGCGATAAAGCATGTTCGGAATCCACGAGTAGATAACATATTCAATGGGATCAGGATATCCGAGTTGGATGCTTTCGAGAACTGTCATTTCATCATCCAATGCAATTTCCCTATAGCGTATTACATACGGGCTTAGCTCGCATTGGTCTTTTACTAGTAGATCGTTACAGGCGGGAGTAACGGATTGGTAGGTCAGAAGGTTGACGCCATAGATTGCCAGGTTTCCGATAATAACCAGGGCCGTGAATATTCCTGGGAGAATGAGTTTTGGTCTACTGATTTTCAGTGGAAAAATAGAGGCTCTTTTTAGGACGGTAAAAATAATCCAGGCGCTTCCCATTGCTAAGGCAAGAGGCAGTATTGGATATTTCACCAGGGTACCCAGGCAAATGAACAGTATCCAACCTATGCTATTCGAAAGATAATCTTTGCCATTCATCACGCGGATGAAAAAATAAAGGCTTACGAAGCTGAAGAGGTTGGCAAGGTTGTCGTAACTGACCCCTGCAGAAAGAAATACAAACATTAAGGTATTGGTAAGGAGAAAAACCGGTAGAAGCTGCCACCATTTATGCTTTATTATTTCTTTAGCAATAAGATAACAGAATACCACTGTTCCCATTGAATACATTACGCTCAACAAGCGCAGGAAGACAATCTTTTTCCACTCGCTTGCCCCTGATATGACCAGGTTGAGGACATTCAATGCACGGCCACTTACCCAGTAATACAAAAAAGGGTTTTGTTTAATATACCAGCCGTATATATAAGTCTCTGGCGTATCCTTTGGAATTCCCAGGGTAGTCGAAAAGTGCTCAGAAAAGGCAAAGTGGGCTGTCTCATCTGGGAGAATATGCTGTTGGAGTTTAAGTGCCAGAAAAATTGAATAAACAGCAAAAACGAATAGTAAAGCAAAAAAAACAAAAGTTGGATTGATGTAATCCCAGAACTTTCTGGTTCTATGGAGCGTTTCCTGAGTCATGAAAGTCTCTCGTTTGTGACAGGGCACTTTGCCCTTAGAGGGTCATCGTCTAAGGTGATATAGGAAGAAGAGATCAAACCCGATCGTATTACCATATATAGATATTTTAAGATGGAAAGAGGGTTTTCAATATATTGTAGCTAGCTTTTTCCGGATAAAAATTGACGACATCGCGGATACCAGCGAGCTGCAGCTTCGTGCGGAGGTTGTCGTCTTCCACTAACTCCTGTAATGCTCGTACGCTTGCCTGGAGGCTGGATGTATCGACAACGATACCATTTTCTCTATTGTGAACGAATTCGACTGCTCCGCCGCATTTCGGAACAATAATAGAGCATCCGGCCGCCATCGCCTCAAGCGCGGATAGTCCCATCGCTTGATGGGTTGAAAAGTCAATGAAAACATCGGCTCGGCTCATCATGGAGGCAACCTGATGTTGCGTTAACTTGCCCAACGGTTTCCAATTGAAGTCCAGGTACTTCTGATGTACCACATCGCGAAGGTTATTCGCTCCAAACAGCCAGATGTCGACATCCTTGCCATACTTTTGTTCAATCTGTTTGAGCACGTTCAAAGTCATAATTGGGTTTCGATAGGGGGAACTTGGGCGGATCATGGCCACGATCTTCACGGGTTTTGTCCCTAGTGGAATCATGTGGCGAGGCCGGAATAAGTCGATATTTACACTGATGCCGATCACATTCGGTTCGGCGCCGGTATGGTCAAAAACCATCTTGCGAGTCCAATCAGTTTTTGTGAAGAGTTTGCATCCATCAATCAGGGTATAGCTCGCTTGCGCTTTCCTGGCTTGTTCAGAACCATCGGCGTACATTAGAGGTTCAAAACCTTGCACATAATACCCCAGTGTTGGAACAACATTGAGTTTTTGTATGAGGAGTAACCATTCGACAGAATAGTTCGCTGATGCAACTACCGCATCGAAATCACCGGCTAACCTGGGTAAATCGTTTATGCTTCCATAGATAGTAGGGACGTCTAAATGAGGATAGTTTTCCAAAAATCCAGTTCGATATTCGGATAGGTTAAATATCCTCACATCAACACCCATTTGAAGCATATACCTGGCTTCATCGATAATTACGTTTGCACCGCCGCCAGCGTCAATTACCGGTAGGATGATGAGGAGACGCTTGCCAGAGAATTCCTTTCGGCCTCTTTCAAGTATCTCTTCTCTACCCACCATGATGTTTGCCCTGCTACGAATTCCCTCCATAACCCGGTTGGGATTCATGAACGCAACGCTGTTGGCGATCAAATCGATGCCATGTTTATTGCGAAGTTTCTCTCCGCTGATTCTGGTGAGGGCAAATCTTCTGCTATTGGAATAACTCTTCGACTGGGCATGAAAGATGTACACATCATCCGCGATGGCCTTTTCCCAACCTGCTTTACCAGCTCGGAGGGTAAAGTCATCTTCTTCCCCGTACCCTTGCCCAAAGTTTTCTTCATCGAAATAACCAATTTCATCAATAAGTGCTTTGCGGATCATTAGGCAAAAGCCGTTTAATAAGGGCACCTTTGGCAATAAACAAGCAGAATATTTTGCAATCAGCTTGCTCATATCGGCTGCGGATAAGTTGGGAGGTAAGGTGTTAATCGCCCAATCACCATCAACGCTTAATGCTGGTATGGATTGCCAGGATGCTGTATTCGACAAAGGCCCGACAATGCCAGTTTTTTCATTCACCGTGATGGCTCGATACATTCGGTCGATCCATTCTGGGCTAACGATTGTATCGCTGTTCAATAGAACAACATACGGCGATTGTGAGGCGCGCATGCCAATGTTGGCTGCTAATGTGTAGCCTTTGGCTTCGTCATTTCGGATGAGTTTGCACCGGGGTTCTTTTGCGGCGAAGGCTTCGAGATACTCTTTTGTTGGTTCAAGACTGCCATCATCCACAACGATCACTGAGAACGGATCTGTTGTGTGCGCTATAACGGATTCTAAACAGTTGCGTACATCATCAAGGGCATTATGAACACATATTACAATATCTATGCATTCCAGGTGGCGGTCAACTTCTTTACATGGCACGATCTGCTGGTTTGAATCCAACAGATTGTACGCCATTGTTTTTCTTTCTCTGCGGGCCAACTTCACCTTTTGTTCTCGAACCCATTGAAAGAGAGACCTTGCCAATTTGGCCCGTCGTGTGTTGGGTGGAATGAGTTTAACCCTAGCCTGCCGAATCAGGAGAGCAATTTTCCATGCTTTACTCACCTTTATCTCGTCTAACTCGAAAACGAGAGATTGCAACTGCTGATCTTTTTCGGTCAGTTCCGTTCTTTGAAGCTGCAATTGTTGTTCTTGCTGCTTTATTCGCTCATCGTTTTGCTTTATGACATCATGATGATATTTTATTAGTTCATTGTATTGATGATCTAAAGATTGAACGATGCTGGTGACACTAGCTTCATCTTCGGTGCGGTGCTTTGTACTATCCTGGAGAACTGCCTGGTATATGTCAAGATATCGGTGTGCGTTTTGCGATAGCAGCCACTTTGAGCGTATTGTTTCCTGGGCGCTGAGAGCGAGTTCTGTTCTCCTATCCGGGTTTCGGATTAAGAGAAGCAGGTTTTCCAGCCATTCTTCTTGAGATGAAGCAAGCAAGCCATCTTGCCCGTGGGTGATCACCTGATCAAAAGGATCCAGCCGGCTGTAGATACCGGGAACACCCAATGCGGAATACTCAAAAAACTTTAGCGGGCTTTTCGCTCGGTTAAATTCGTTGTCAACCAGTGGGGCTATAAATATGTCGGCATCTTGCGTTTGAAAATGTTGAGCGAAATCAACATATTCATAAGAATGGGCAGGTATCCACTTTACCTGAGAAAAGGCCGCCAGTTCTTTTGAGGGCTTCACTCCCCAGAAATGAACCTCGATCTCTTTTTGAAAAATACCAAACAAGCGCAAGAGTACTGGGGTAATGAACTCTACATCTGGTTGATGCGATTCACTTCCCATGAATCCAATGACTACAGGGAAAGAACCATCAGCTTTTACTTTGGGTTCCCGCATACCCCATACAGAGTCATCAAAGTAGTTCGGAAGAACGGTTATATTTTTATTGAAACCGCGAAGCGCATCCTTGGTTTTTTGTGTTGCGACCGTCACATGGTCTGCATCGTGCAGTGCCCGCAAAATCGGGAGAAGAGCCTCAGTGTAAGCCTTGCTTCTCCGTTCCGGGTGATTTTCAGGGAGCATAAGTAAAAGATCGTCCAGGTCAAAGACTACCTTTTTATTATGCTTGCGCGCCTGGGCAATAACCTCCTCGTATGCCTTCAGCGCACGAGGAAAATCTCGCTGGATGATTACAAGATCCGCCGATGAAACACGTTCTGGGTGAGTATTACCGCCTTCTTTGCCTTCAATGATCTGAATCCCCGAGTGCCGCATTGGACCGCGTAACCGTAAATGGGCACAGGCATCTTCTCCGTGATTTGAATAGAATGTAATCGTATGCAAATCATTCGGTTTTGATACAGACATCATTGAATCACTCCTGGCGTCTTAGCTTGAAATCTTACCTACTTTTGTGCGTATAAGGGAAAAATGATCTAGCGGGAAAAAACTAGGCCTGCGCCGAATGTATCTTCTCGAAACGAGCCTCATAGCGATAATCGAAGCCCGGGAAAATTACTGAGATTCTCTGTAAGCAGCGATAACTTCCTGAGGATCGCCAATTTGGAGAAGCTGACCATGATGTAACCAGGCAGCCCGCTGGCAATTTCTTTCGATCGTATCCATAGAGTGTGATACGATCAAAATCGCTGTTCCATTTTCTCGAAAATGGGCTAAACGATCGGCGCACTTTTTTTGGAAGGCTTCATCACCAACCCCGAGGATCTCATCGACAACCAGGATTTCGGGTTGGTGTGCTGTCGCAACCGCAAATCCAAGCCGGGCATACATACCGGATGAATATGTGCGAATGGGCGCATCGATAAAATCATGAAGCTCCGAAAAATCGAGGATGCTTTGGTAACATTCATCCATTTCTTTCCGGTTGTAACCGAGTAGCGCGCCATTCAAGTAAATGTTTTCACGACCGGTCAATTCAGGATGAAACCCCGCGCCCAATTCTAGAAGCGGCGCAATTTTCCCGTAAACAGCAACCCGTCCTTCTGTTGGGCGCAGAACTCGAGAGATAACTTTTAGTAAAGTACTCTTGCCGGCACCATTATTCCCGATGATGCCAAACACTTCACCACGATTAATGGTCAAATTGATGTTCCGCAACGCCCAAAATGAATTGAACTGTATTTTCCTTTGTATTAATCGAATCATGAATTCTTTGAACGTACCAATACGCTCAGATGGTATCTGATATTTTACCGATACGTTTTCCACACAAATGATTCGATCTTGAGACGAGGCTTCAGGTTGTTGATACATGATTACTCTTATACCCTGTATGCAAATTCGTTCGACTTGGAGGTAAAGAATAACCACCCAATGAGCAGGACACCGACTGCCCACAGAAAACCAGGAAGTAGTTCTTCTACTTGCGGAATACGACCATCATAAATCGGTATTCGGAAGAGCTTAATAATCGAATACATCGGATTGAATTTTTGGATGAGTGGGAGAAGCGTTTCGGGATAAATTGTCTCCGGATAAATGATGGGGGTTAAGTACATCCACGCGGTTAATATAATCTGGTACATCTCGGTTACATCTGGGAAGTAGATGGCGAGTGTAGACAAGATCAGCCCAAAGCCCAGCGCAAAGGCTGCCAGCACCAGCATTGAGAACGGCAGAAAGAAGATGGACAGGCGGATAGGCAAGCCGGTAAAAATCATAACCAGGAGCAGTGGAAAGATCGAGAGCGCTAAATTGACGATCCCGGTGCCGATCGCCGATATTCCAAAAATCGTTGGAGGAAAATAAATACGTTGTAGTAGATTGCCACCCCAGATGATGCCACTCATGGCGGCATTCGTCGTTTGAGCAAAGAAAGTCCAGGCAATGATTCCACTTAAGATATAAGCCGGATACGATTCAACGGACTTGAAGAGTTGTGAAAAAACAATACTTAGGATAATCATTACCCCAAGTGGATTTAACATTGTCCATGCCACACCCAAGATCGAGCGTTTGTATCGGCTTAAGATATCTCGACGGACTAGCTGACCGATAAGATAACGGTATTTACTGACTTCACGGATCTCTTCCAAAGCAGGAGAAATCCGTGATGCGGAGTCATAGGTTGGTTTTATCGACATGAATGATCTACTCCGAATCCAATTGCCGTGATTATACTATACTCATATGGGCTATTTGCTCGTTATTTTGACAAACAAGAAAAATTGAAGTAAGCTACAGGAATAAAATAGGGCCAGACTGAACCGCTGCCGGTTCGCTCAAATTCTTTCGATAGCTGATCACCGGCTGAATCATATACCATCTTTGGTAAAGCGGAATTTTCTAGACGGAGCAATGGCCCTTAGGGTAAGTGACCGGCGGGCTTGAAATGACGCATGGTTAAGCAACTGTGTTCAAAGGATATTTTACTGGGCATCACTCGGAGAAAAATATGATGATCTATCTAAAGAAGTATCGGTTTCACCTTCTCATCTGGGCAGTTATGCTGTGCTACCTGGCAGCCGCACCAGCGTTATACGCAGAGTTCATTCTTCGTAACGGCAAGCCTGTTTCGTTAAACCAAGAACTGCCAGAACCTACCACTGAAGCCCTGGGCGAGGCAAATCGTTTGGACCCTACTAGCCTTAACGGTCAAAACCAATACAACCTTTGGGGATGGGCATTTATCAAAGGCGAGGAAGATCAAACGATCTACGAGCGGTTTGTTGTACTGCGATCAAACACCAGGACTTATTTTTTTTCGACCGAGATTATTAGCTTTCCTCAAGTTCAAACCCTTTTCCCGTATCTTGATCAAGATGTCACGGAAACAGGATTTTCCACCTACCTTGCTAAAGAGGCCATAGCGCGAGGAACCTACCGGGTTGGGTTTCTGTTCAGACATAAATCTACCGCGGATGCCTTTTATATTGAGACGAATAAAGTAATGGTGAAGACTGCAAACCAGTTGAAGTTGACGATTCCTTAAAAAGCGCATTGCAATATACGTTTTAACTACCGGGTTATGATTTTACAGAGAGACCCAATAAATGAACCCCATAGTACCATTCCAAATGTTTAAACTGCTATATTCATGCAGCAAATCCGCATTAGTGAGGGATAGATTGCCTTTCCATATTTACAATATGCCTAAGAGATTCTGGATATTTATCAAACCGCTGCTGCTGCCACTATTAGTGGCTGCTTATCCCTCGCTATTTTATTATGGAGGGAATGTCGCGATCACCGTTTTGCCTAATTTGCTGCGCGCGCTGCTGATCAATATATTGGTGGCGGTAATAGTTTATATATTGTTTTTTTTGGTGTTTCGCCGGAATGGATGCCGTGGTGCGGTTGCGGCGGCTGTTTTCTTGATTTTCTTTAATACCTATGGAATATTGTTTGACAGCTTAATCAGTCAAGATTTCTTCATGATGGCGCATTATACTTTTTTGCCATTGTTTATTTTATTATCGCTTTATACTGCATGGTTCGTTGTCAAATTTAAAGCTTCTACCTTAACTCGGATTTGGAATTACAGCGTAATCATTCTGACAGGTTTAGTCGTATTCAATGTGGTCCAAATTCTGCCAGTTGAAATCGATAAAGCAAGAGATAATGCCAAAGTTCAGGGCGTATCGGATGAGACAAATGCAGCGGGCAGTGAGAATTATCCGGATATCTACTATATTGTGTTAGATGAATTTGCCGGCTTTGAGCCGATGCGTAAGTATTGGAAATATCATGAGGTGGATGAATTTAAACAATTTTTGGAAGATAGAGGGTTTTTCGTGGCTGAACAGAGCCATGGCGTATCGGAGACCACTATTTATGAATTGGCAATTCGATTGAATTATGAGGAATATTCATGTTGTAGTGATACAAGAAATTACTTCAGTGCCATTGTTGACAACCGTGTTATGCGGTTTCTGAAGGCCAAAGGATATACTACTATGGCTTTTGATCAATCAGGAACTGCCTTTCCAAAAGATTTGCTTGTAAAGGCGGACTATTTTTACGCGATGGCGCCTGACACTTATGACTCCCCCGCACTTCTTGATGAATTTGTTATGCTTGTTCTAGATCGAACGATGGTGCGTGCTTTTTCTTATATTTATGTGCCCATATTTGATGAGCCTAGAATAAAGATGATTACTAATATGTTCTCTTTCACACAAGAGGAAATAAGTAACTTAAAGGATATTCGTTCTCCAAAACTAGTCTACGTTCATTTACTGCTGCCTCATATGCCGTTTCTCTTCGATGAGAGCGGTAATATGATCGCTACGTATTACAATACAAAATGGGAGGATTATCTAGGGCATTACATCTATTCGATTAGTTATGCAGAAGAAATGGTGACGAATATATTGGCACAAGCTGATCCGAATAATCCCCCAGTGATCATATTGCAATCCGATCATGGAGCCCGTAATCAAATATTCAATGGGAACGAAGACCATCTGTTGGAAAATTATCCTGAGGAATTCAAAACCTGGATATTATATACGCTTCATATACCAGGGATGGATATGTCAAATCTGCCGCAGGATATCAATCCGATTAATACGTTCCCTATTGTTTTCAATTATTTGTTTGATGCAGACATTCCGTTAAAATAACAAAATTCCAATAAGTGTAATGATCTGCTGTACAGCCTGGCGAGACGTTGCCCAGCCGTTCAATCTGGAGCTTTCGCTCGCAATGCACATCGATGCTTTGGCGAGTCCCTTTTGATGACCTGCCGCGCTGAACAAGAGAAGATCAAGTTGGATTGCCCAGCGAGAAATCACAATTTTCCCGATGGATTGGAGTATTGCACGCGCCAGCATTTTTCAACGCAATGGTGCATTATGTTCAAGGGCAAGCGGAGGCATGACATTGTTGTATATAATAAGGTGTAGTACAATCCCCAACCACAACGAAGATATTTGAATTCTATATGGGCTTTTATATACTAGCCCTGCTGGGCTTTGCACCCATTTGGTTCAACATTGCCTTTGAAACTGTTACGAAGAAAAGAGAGATAGGTCAACTCCGATCCGAGCGAGTTTTTTACTTGTCGCTTTAGAGGATACAAAAAGCCGCTAGAGTTGATCCTTTACAAGAAACTGATCTATCAAAGATGGCTCGTAACTGCTCAGCCCTGCCTGGCAGTTGCGTCTGAATCGCTCCCTACGGGAACCCAAGAATTGATTTTTGGAGTTTTGAAAACGCGAAGCGTTTTCAAAACTCCAAAAAATAGATTTTTCAGGCGGGCGAAGCCCGCAATGCAAAGAAAAAGCCCCTGCGGCTGAGCAATTACGATGGCTCAATGTAATTTCATTGCTCATCACAAAAACCTTGGCTATAATCCGGGAATGATACTTGTTCAGCCGGGCATGGTAGACAAAAGCCGTTTTGACAGGCTTTTAGTTCCAAGGAAGAACTGCGACGAGTGGTGGATGTTTCAAGGCTTGGCACTACAAAACAGCGAAAAGGGGAAATCACTTCCGCATTTTAAGAGAAGGATCGTGTATGCCTGATGTAAGCATTGTGGTTCCATCTTATAATCACGAAAAATTTATCACTGCCGCAATAGAGAGCGTAATCAGGCAGACTTACACCGATTATGAACTGATTATTAGCGATGACGCTTCAACCGATCACTCTGTGGATGTCATCGAGGCCTTCATCGCCGAACATCCCGAGCTCCCGATAAGGTTAATTAAGAATCAGACGAACTTGGGTGGGGTACTAAACCTCAACCAGCTTATTTCGCAGGCATCGTCCAAATACATAGCTGTACTTAATTCAGATGACATTTGGGTACCCGAGAAACTGGAAACCCAGGTGGAATATTTGGAACGGCATCCTGAAGTGGGTGCTGTTTTCACCCATGCCGTTATTGTCGATGAACAAGGTGTGGAACTCCCCAAACAAAACTATCCCTTTAGCGACGTGTTCTTTCAACAGAACCGTTCTAGAGGTGATTGGTTACGAAGGTTCTTTTTTGAACAGAATTGCTTATGCCATCCAAGCGTATTAATACGTAGAAATATTTATTCCAGGGTTGGTTGTTATGACCCTCGCTATCGACAAATCCCAGATTTTGAGATGTGGTTACGCTTGGTTAAACATACTGACATCCATATAATCGAACATCCTATGACATCGCTGTTATGGCATGGGAATAATACCAGCGCTATCAACCCTGAGAATATTCTCCGTGGATATCGAGAACTTCACTATATATTAAGGGACTTTTTTGAGGATGTGGCAGACGATATTTTTATCGATGGTTTCCAAAAGTACTTCCGGAAGCCTGCCGCATCCAGTCCTGGTGAATTGGCATGCGAAAAGGCATTTATATATTTTCATGCAATTGGACCAATACAGAGTATCTTTCACAATATTGGATTAGATAAGATCTTTGATTTGCTTTGCGAACCTTTAACCACAAAGACCTTTTCTGAAGAATATCAGTTTTCATTTCAGGATTTGATTGAGCTTAACGGACGAGAACCATTTGGGAATGTCTTTTATCCTGGAATTCAATTGTCCAGAGGTGGTGCGGAACCAGTGAACGAAACACTAGAACAACCATGTTGTGAAGATGAAGTTCGATCTGCTACATCTAGAGGCAATCTTTCTTGGAAGGAAAGGATCAAATTTGAACTGAGAAAAACGCCATTTTTATTTTCGATAGCATCAACCATCTGGCGACAGATTTCTGGGAGGTTACGGTGAACAGCTTCTTTTCGGATGAGGAGTTATCTCAGGTTGGATTCAAGTCGGTTGGAAGGAATGCGCTCATCAGCAGGAAAGCCAGCTTTTACAGCCCTGGGAAGATTTCCTTGGGAAACCATGTTCGTGTTGATGACTTTAGCATCTTAAGCGGCAATATTACAATAGGCAACTATATTCATGTAGCAGCCTACACCGCGCTTTATGGCGGTGATGCCGGTATTCTCGTTGATGACTTTGCTAATCTGTCCTCTCGAGTAACGATCTATGCGGTGTCGGATGACTACTCTGGCGCCACGATGACCAACCCAATGGTTCCCGATGCGTACAAAGAATTAATTCACGGCCTGGTGCACATCCATCGTCATGTTATCATTGGTTCTGGTTCCATCGTTTTACCCGGTGTGGATATTGGGGAAGGATGTTCGATTGGATCCTTGTCCCTCATTAAGAATGATCTTCCTGAGTGGATGATCTGTGCGGGAATTCCGGCGCGCAACTTTCGCCCAAGGGAAAAGACACTACTCCAACTTGAAAAAGAATTTCTTGGAAAGATATCTTCAACATGACACGCAAAGACCCGATCTATGTAACGAAACCATTTCTCCCTCCTTTTGATGATTTTGTGGAGGGGATAAGAAAAATTTGGGATTCACAAATATTGTCAAATCATGGGCCAATATTTAAAGAGCTCCAAAGGTGTCTAACCGACTATCTCAAAGTAGATCAAGTATCTCTGTTTGTGAACGGACACCAGGCTTTGGAAATCGGTTTGACTGCGTTAGAGCTTACTGGTGAGGTGATAACCACGCCTTTTACATTTGCCTCAACCACCCATGCAATTGTTCGATGTGGGTTAACGCCCGTGTTTTGTGATATCCGGATGAGCGATTACAACATTGACGAAACTCTGATTGAATCGCTCATTACAGAGAAAACTTCTGCCATTCTCCCTGTTCATGTGTATGGCAATCCGTGTAATCTTGAGGCTATCTCTAGAATCGCCGAAAAATACCACTTGCGGGTTGTTTATGACGCGGCCCATGCTTTTGGAGTTCAGGTTGATGGCCGTGGAATTGGGTCATTCGGTGACCTATCCATGTTCTCATTTCACGCGACAAAGGTCTTTAATACGATTGAAGGTGGCGCTTTAACTTTCTTGGATCAAGAGCTTGAGCGGAAACTGTACTTGCTTCACAATTTTGGTATTGCGGGTCCTGAAGAGGTGCTCTGTCCTGGCACCAATGCCAAAATGAATGAATTTCAGGCATTAATGGGAATGGCGAGCCTACCATACATCGATCAACAGATAGCAAAACGGAAATCGAAAATTGAATTGTATCGAGCTTTGCTAGGCGGGGTCGAGGGCATACGCATGATCCCAGAAAACACGGAGATTCATTCAAACTACGCATATTTCCCGATCCTCATCGATGAAAAGAGGTACGGAATGGCGAGAGATGAACTCTTTTCACTGCTTGCTAGCCACAACATCTTCGCCCGGAAATATTTCTATCCCTTGGTCCCTAATTATGAGTGCTACCGTGGAAAATATCGAGCCGACGTACCAGTAGCCAATTACGTAGCAGACCGCATTGTGACGCTTCCTCTGTGGTCCGACATCTCGGATGATACAATCGATGAGATCTGTCAGGTAATTGTCGGGCGTCGGTAAAAGAAGATACTCTTATTGATCTAGTAGGATACCCCCAAATGACGATTCCAGAGATAAGTGATAAACCAAACTTAATCGAGCTATTCCAAGAACTACAAGAAGTGGTAAAACCAATCCCAACCGATTTCGGTGGGGGGAGCCTGCTTTCCAAAACTTTATTAATGGCTTATCTCTTTCTGGAACAGGATCTGAAAACCTATGTTGAGATCGGCGTATATCGGGGGAAAAGTTTCTTCCCGATGGCTTATGCCACCAGGACGAAAGGTGGCATGGCCTATGGAATCGATCCATACGAGCTGGAGGCAGCGAGAGAGTTTGATGTCAATGAGGAGCTGCGTGATTCATTAGATAGTTTTCTCAGTGCTTTAGACTTTTCTGCCTTATATGATGAGGTAATAAAAAATCAAGAAAATCTAGGGTTGGTCGAGAATTCTGAGATCATCAAACAGACCTCTCGTGATGCAGTTATTTATTTCCAAGAGAATCGCATTGATATTGATATGCTCTATGTAGATGGTAACCACGACACCCGCTTTGTGATGGAAGATATTAATATGTATTTTCCGCTGGTAAAGGATGGCGGGTTCATCGTGATGGATGACATTAACTGGGCTTCGGTCAGACCAGCCTATAACCAGATAAAGAAACAGTGCCAAGTGATATTTGAAAGTGAGTTGTTTGCCATTCTCTACAAACCCATTCTCCCTGACCAAAAGTTTTCCCGATCTCTGAAAGATCGATACAAAATCATCAATAGTCTCATTGATAATGTCGAGACTTTCAATGCGTTAGATGAGAATTTTTTCAAAAACCGATTTTCCTCACTTCCGAAAATTAGCGTTATCGTCACATCATATAAGCACGAAAATTATATAGGTCAATGTCTTGAAGGAATATTTGCCCAAAAAGGTGATTTTACACTCGAATTGGTGATCCGGGACGATGGTTCTCCTGATTCAACCCTTGCATTAATTAATCGTTATACCGAGGTCTTCTGTCATAAAAATATAGAGCTCAATATTATTCCATCCGGTGAGAATATTGGGGTCACGATGAACTTAAAACAGTGTCTAGATGCCTGTACGGGAAACTATATCGCAATTTGCGAGGGCGATGATTATTGGATCGATAGTTATAAGCTTCAAAAACAGCTTAACTATTTAAAAATGCACCCCGAATGTTCATTCTGCTTCAATGAAATTTTTATCCTTAAGGAGGATACTGGTGAATTATCGGCATATGTTCCGAATAATTTACTAGGTGATGATCATCCCTCGACCAGAGATTTAGTTCTTGAATATTTTGTTGGCAATATGTCTTGCTGCATGTATGACGCTAAACATCTCCCGAAGCTTTCACCGCAACTGTTTGACCTATTCATCGGCGATTGGATGTTTAATATTTGCTATTCTGAATTTGGCGCGATTGGTCATGTAAAAGAAACTCTCTCGGTATATAGGAAGCACTCTGACAGTGCCTGGGCCAGTCATGATCCTGCCAATACAGCGAAACGCTTATATAACTACATATATGAATACAATCGATACCTGGATTACAACTATGAGGCCGAATTCTCGTTCTATCAATCGTTGTTATATGCAGGATTTCCAACAGCTATCCAACCCGAACCTTATGATGTGGCGATTATCGATGATGTTTTTCCTCATCCATTATCGGCTTTTCGTATGCAAGAATTCATGAGTCATTTAAATTACTTTGGGAACGCTTGCATTTATACATCGGGTTTATCCATCAGAATGTTGGGGAAGGAACCGATCGGTGAGATTATCGCGAATTTCAAGAGGCTTCATCCATACTTTTCTGAAAAAGTCAAGCCTTTCTATCCATATTCAAATATTAATGCCCGCTTGCTCTATTTTGTCTTTTTAGGAAATGCTTTCACGCATATGGATTTGGTCGACCGGCTCCAGATTCCCTTTGTTTTTACGCTGTATCCAGGTGGTGGCTTTGGATTAAACAATGAATGGTCTGATACCATGTTAAAAAGGGTGACTTCCTCTCCATGGTTCAGAAAAGTAATCGTAACGCAGAAGGCAACCTACGATTACCTCCTGGAAAAAGGGTTTTGTACAGAAGATCAAATCGAGTTTATATTCGGGGTTGTCATGCCCCTGGATCGAATCCCTGAAGAATACCCTGAGAAGAGACGGTATGGGTTTGAAAAACAATCGTTAGACATAGGGTTTGTTGCCCATAAATATACCGAGAAGGGGATCGATAAGGGGTATGATGTATTCGTTGAGTCAGCAAAGGTCCTCTGTGAGAGATATGATAATATCCACTTCCATGTGGTGGGTGGTTTTGATGAGACGGTGATTGATGTTACCGAGATTAAGGATCGGATCACGTTTTATGGTAATCAACAAATTGAATGGTTTAATGAATTCTATAAGAACGTTGATCTGATTTTGTCCCCCAATCAGTCTTCTATGATCTATAACGGTTCGTTTGATGGGTTCCCGACAGGATGCTGTGTTGACGCTGGACTGAGGAAGACAGCAGTCTTGTGCACGGACGAGCTGCACCTTAATAACCAATTTATCGATGGAGAAGAAATCGTAATTATTCTTCACGATACCTCAGAGATCGTGAGAATCATCGATGATTTATACCACGATCCTGCAAGACTAAAGGAAATCGGTGAAAAAGGGGTTCTCGCATTCAAACGAATATATAGTTATGAATCACAAGTGTATTCTCGGATAAATGTATTGGACGTTGAAAGCAAGAATGCTGATGAGAACAAAGCAAGAATTTTAGAGGAAATCAAACGAATTCAGGAGCTTGTCGACCAAACTCAGCTGGTAAGTGACAAGCCTATACTGCGCAGTCTGATCCGCCTGCTAATTTTCTTCATCCATGTTTTTAAGCGAGTATGCCCCAAATGGATGAAGAGGTTGTTTAATGACGTCATCAATTCGTTAAGAGCGAATCCTGTCATATATGGCATTTTCAGTCGCTCCAGTGCTCTAAAGCGAATTTATTTACGAATTCGCATGACACCGTAAGGTTGAAAATGGCCGGTTAAGATCCTCCATGATTTCATTGCGAAGACTTCAATCTATCATAAAGTATACGCAGAGGGTGAGCGCCTTGAGGGTTGGGGTATGGATGCAAAAAGGAGTCATCCGTATCCAGGAGCGGTATGCATGGTATCCATATGATCGTTGGATACGGCATTGGATGGCGAAAAAACACCGCAATCCTATGATGCAATTGAAACGCGAGGTTGCACAAGAGGCGACGTTTTCAATTTTCCTAGATTATTCCTCTGGACAAAGTGTGACGGATGAACTATCTAGAATGGTGCAAAGTTTACAGAACGGCATCTCGTCCCTGTGGAAGTTAAGCCACCTACCGCCCCACCGAAGGCAAGCTGAGACCCAGGAGGCGGCGGAACCCATCCCTGAAAATGTGATGTTTGGCATAGCGGATGATGTCCGCTGCCGTGTGTTATCACAAAAGAATTGGAGCGAGATAATCCAGTCTGTGGACGGAGACTGGGTTGGGTTCTGGGGGCAAGACGATGCCATTGAGCCTGATCTTTTATCTTCCGTTGCTGAGTGTATTGATGAGGCGACTGATGTGGTGTATTTCGACGAGGATTGTTTTACCGGCGAAGGGGCTCCTATTTATCACTCGCCTTTTTTCAAGCCGGATTGGTCGCCGGAATTATTAATCTCAGTAAATTATCTGCGCCATGCACTCTTCCGTCGTCAGGCCCTTCTAGATGGATTGACACGCGTGCGTCGCGATGATGAGATCGGTCTGAACGATATCGTCTTTCTAGGATGTGAGAGGGCGCGGAAGATCGTTCACTTACCTGGTCCTTACTACCATAATCGCACGGACCGACCTGCCCGCAGTGTTGAGGGTATTTCCCGTGCCGCATTGCCTGCTTGTAACAAAGCTATTGCCGCGCACCTGAAGCGTGAGGGGGTTCAAGATCCAGAAGTCGTGATTACAGAGCAGGGAGAAGTTCATGCTTCTTGGAGAACTCAAGAGAAGCTGGTTTCGATCATTATCCCGACGAAGGACAAAGTCGAGTATCTTGAAAAGTGCATCCAGTCTATACAAGAGGTCAATCACTACGCCAATTGGGAAGTGGTCATAGTCGACAGCGATAGCCATGAAGAAATTACGCGTAGGTATTATGATCGCTTGCAAAGTAATCAAAAAATCCAAATTATTGACTATCATGGGGATTTTAATTATTCCAGAGCCAATAACCTTGGAGCAAAGTATGCCCGTGGCGATTTTCTGTTGTTCCTGAACAATGACGTAGAAGCGATTGAGCCTGATTGGCTCAACGAAATGGTACAGTGGGCCGAAAGACCCCAGGTTGGGGTCGTGGGCGCGAAGTTGCTTTATCCAAATAGGTTGATCCAGCACGCGGGAATCGTGCTAGGAATGGAAGGTCATGGCAGTCATATTTTTTCGGGGATGGACGAAAGGTCATCCGGGCCTTTTGGTTCGGTAGAGTGGTATCGAAATTACCTCGCTGTTACTGGAGCTTGCATGTTGATGCGAAAAGAGGTGTTTGTTTCCATTGGAGGGTTTGACGAGACATACGAGTTGGTGTTTGGGGATGTGGAAATTTGCGTGCGGGCTGTGGAACAGGGTTATCGTGTTGTTTATAATCCATTCGCGCGGTTAATCCATCACGAGGGAAAAACACGAGGCAGGCAAATGATCTCAAGTGACATCCAAAAGGCGTTTGCCCGGTTTAAAGATCAGGTGGCAGCCGGCGATCGATATTATAACCGCTACCTGACACATGCAGTCCGTATGCCAGCATTGCGACGAGATTGGGAAGATAACCCGTTACAACGGCTGGAACGCATTGTCCGTGATTTCTGAGAAGCCGATGACTAACTCCGGTTCGCACTCTACCGTATAACGGAGAGGCAGTCTATCCTGATCTTAAACGAGTTCGGTAAGATAAACGCTGTTACCGCACGTTCTATACGTATGAGTAACCCTCTTGTTAGGAGTTTAGACAATCCCATCACGTATAATCGACATAAATCAGGAAAATCACATACCGTGGCGAAACCGTACTTCTAGATGCTGGCGATCTGACCTTTTGTTCAGATACTTCTCAGTGAATCGACAGCCCGGTCGTGCGGTGAGTTTTTATCAAAACCTGGTCGGACGGGGAATTCCTGTCACGCTGCGGCACTTCACCGCCGAAGAGGGTGCGGATGGGCACTGCCAACTGAACAACCTGCGGCTGGCGCACCTGGTGATATTCGATTGGCTGGATTGCGTTTTTGAACACGATTCGGGGGATGTGCGCTTGCGGTGCTGAAAAGATTGCAGCGCGTCTTAGCGCCAGGTTTGTCTTGCACATCCTTTCATGCCCCTTCTGCTCCACCCTGCCCCCTACACTGGCACCTTGCGAAAACCCAATTACTTTTCGCAAGGTGCCAAAGCGTACCTATGCTAAAATTTTATAGGAAAGTGACATTTACGAAGATAATCTCTGGAGGTATACAAATGAATAAAGAGTTTCACGTCGCGGTTACCGGTAGTGACTTCGCGGAAGGCACTTCTGCGAAGCCTTTTCGAACTATTTCCAAGGCGGCAAAGGTCGCTGAGACGGGAGATAAGGTCATCGTTCACGAAGGAGAGTATCGTGAATGGGTAAAGCCCGAACACAGCGGTTACAGCAATATCAGCAGAATCACGTACGAGGCTGCTAAGGGTGAGAAGGTAGTCATCAAAGGCTCCGAGCGAATTCAAGGCTGGGAGCCGTATGAAGGCACGGTATGGAAAGCTGTCATTCCCAATACGTTTTTCGGTGATTACAACCCATACAAGGAAATCCTGAGCGGTGACTGGTTTATGTACACGCCCGGCATTTACCGTCACCCGGGCGAGGTCTATCTCAATGGTGTTTCCTTTTACGAAGCCGATTCTCTGGATGATGTAAAAAATCCGGTTGTACGCACCGGTGTGCAGGGCCTCAGGTGGTTCAAAACGGATGAACTGATTCTCCATCCCGAGCTGACGGTTTACCAGTGGTTCTGCGAAACAGATGATGAAAACACAACGATTTACGCGAACTTCCAGGGCGCGGATCCAAACCAAGAACTGGTTGAAATTAATGTGCGAAAATGCTGCTTCTACCCGGAAAAGTCCGGGCTGAATTACATCACGGTAAGAGGATTTGAAATGGCGCAAGCGGCCAGCCCGTGGACGCCCCCAACGGCCGATCAGCCTGGCCTGTTGGGCGTTAACTGGAGCAAGGGATGGATTATTGAAAATAACATTGTTCACGACGCGAAATGCAGCGCCATAAGCATTGGCAAGGAAGCCTCCACAGGGCACAATCTCTGTTCGAGAAGACACCAGAAGCCTGGCTATCAATATCAGATGGAAGCGGTTTTCCGTGCCCTTCAGATTGGTTGGAGTAAGGAAAAGATTGGCTCCCATATTATCCGGAACAATACTATCTATGATTGTGGGCAAAACGGAATCGTCGGTCACATGGGCTGCGCTTTCAGTGAAATTTACAACAACCACATCTACAACATTGGCGTCAAACATGAATATTTCGGCTATGAAATCGGCGGCATCAAGCTGCATGCTGCCATCGACGTCAAAATTCATCACAATCGTATTCACCACTGCACACTGGGTACCTGGCTGGATTGGCAGGCCCAGGGTGCCCGGGTATCGAACAACCTGTATTACAACAACGACGCTGACCTGTTTGTGGAGGTCAGTCACGGACCGTATCTTGTAGATAACAACGTCTTTGCCTCTGATTTCACCTTTGTGAACGCTGCGCAGGGTGGTGCGTATGTGAATAACCTTTGCTGCGGTAAGACGAACCTGACAAAAGTGCTGGACCGCTCTACCCCATACCACTTTCCGCATACCACCCAGGTAGCCGGGTCAGCGGTGGTATACGGTGGCGATGACCGTTATTACAATAACCTCTTCGTCGGCGTAAAAGACGTCGAAAATTGCGGAACTGCAGTATACAACCCGAACACGGCTTCCTATGAGGAGTATGTTGAGCAGGTGCTAAGCCAGGGCGTTGGCGACCTGCAAATGTTCCAAAAAGTGGAGCAGCCAGTATATATTTCCGGAAACGCTTACTTAAACGGCGCGGAGGGATTTGACCGCGAAAAAGGTGGGTATGCTGACAAAGCATTTGACCCAGGCGTGAAAATTGTTGAAGATGGAGATGAAGTGTTTCTGGAAATCAACATGAATGAAGCACTGCTTGATGTGCCTACAAAAATTGCTTCCACCGAAACACTGGGCACTGTCAGAATCGTGGATGCCATCTTTGACGACCCCCATGGCAATCCGATCGTTCTGGACACCGATTATGTTGGAGCACGCAGGTCGGAAAAACCGGTTGTCGGACCGATCGAAAAGCTGAAGGCAGGGGTCAACCGGATTAAGGTCTGGGGTTAATGGAAAGCCGATAAGCAATGGTAACGAAGCGCCCTCCAGTCTGGAGGGCGCTTCTTATTCCTGATGCAAATCCCAACTTGATCGATAAGAAGGAAAGTAGTTGAGACTGTTTCATTCTCCAACGTGCTGAACCACATCGCCCAATGGCGTGATTTTCTCCCCATCTTGTTCGATTCCGCCAACCGGCATAGGCGCTCCGTCATGGTCGCGAAAATACAGCGGCAGCCCTTCCGCGAAGTTGATCGGGAATTCCGTGGGGTTCTGGCGCTGGTGATGGATATGGATATGCGGCTCGCTGGTATTGCCCGAATTGCCGCATTGGCCGATTATCTGGCCCTCTTCGACAACACTTCCCGTTTCCACCGCTACGCTTCCGGGCTTTAAGTGTGCAATAACCAGGTAGGTTCCTGTTTCCTCAATCTGGATCATCACGTGGTTGCCGGTTGGCGCTGTAAAGTTGTTCGACACAACGCCAGGAACGGCGTCTGGCTCGCCGTCATGCGCTGAAATAACCGTCCCGCTAATTGGCGCTACTACCGGCGTACCGTAGCAGCCGTAATCCTCTAGATTTTCACTGCCGGAAAAATAAGGTTCGATCACCAAGTCATAAGCCCATCGTTGATCGGGCACGGCAGCATGATAATTGGTTTTGATCGTGTCACCACCCCACGCCACGCGAATGGGGCCATCTGCTGGCAGGCGAACATTGATCGATGGTGACGTGGATTCGAGCGAAGCGGGATATGCAACGGGCACAAACCACAACAAAAAGCCGAGCATGCCGATGATGGCAGCCGCAAGTGTGGCCGTCCAAACCTTGCTCCGGCGCTTTTTGACTAACGCGTAAATGACGATGACGATGAAGGTGATCAGACCCAGCACGGGTGGTACCACTTGGATCAAATACCAGGCAGTAATCTTGGCCAGTCCGCCTACTAGCAGCATGATGACAAGAAGCACCACGGAAACCACCAAAAGCACAAGCGGAATCCAGCGCAAGATTTGCCAGATAACGGAAGGTTTCTTCTGTTCCATTCGTTCCATCCCCCTTTTTACTCCACATAACCGCCTTTTTCCGCCTGCGCCAGCACAGCCTGAATGGCTTCGACCAGGCTTCGCGCGGATTCTACACTCAGCTCTACTGCCACTCTTGCACCAGGCCCCATCGCCTCGTTGACAAAATCGATGTTCAGCGCGTGTTCAAAAGGTGCTTCGAAAGGATGGTCGTAAGAAACATCCGCTTCTCCCAGCTTGAACCATCCTTGCGCGCCTTTTCCTGTGCCTTCAACTTTAATTTGCTTTGCGATCATGGTACACATAACAACCTCCTGTCATAATAGCTACTCTTACTTCGTATCGTTATTGCCTGGCCCACTTCGGGGGCCAGGCAATAACGATACAGAAAGTATTAATGGAGATGTTTGGAGAGAAACGCCCAAATCTTGTTCCACCCATCCACGGCCTGCTCCGGGCGGTAAGCGGGCCGGCTATAGTAGAAGAAGCCGTGCCCGGCATCTGGGTACATGTGGAATTCGTACTCCTTGGCGTGCTTTTTTAACGCTTCTTCGTGGATTTTCACCTGCTCTGGGGTTGGGCTCTGATCTTGTTCGCCAAACAAGCCCAACAGCGGAGCGGACAGCTCAGGCGTGTAATTAATGGGCGACACCGGCTGATTGGGGGAGAGTTCATCATCGCGCATCACCACGCGCCCGCCCCAGCAGTCAATGACCGCATCGAATGCCTGTGTGCGACAGGCTGCCAGATACGCATGCCGTCCGCCAGAACAGGTACCGAAGATCCCCACGCTTCCGCTGCAGATGGGCAGAGATCGCAGGTAGCTGGACGCGCCAACCAGATCACCAACGGCCTGATCATCAGAAATTCCGCCTGCGGCGCGTACCTTGGCGGCAACATCCTCCGGCGTGCCGTGCCCCGCACGGAAGTACATATTGGGGCAGATAGCCAGATACCCCTTTCGGGCAAATCGGAGCGTTGCCTCCCGGTACCACTCATCCCAGCCGGGTAAATGGTGTGCCAGTACGATGCCTGGAAACGGTCCCGCGCCCAGTGGGCGGGCAAAATAGGCGTTAATGACCTCGCCTTGAAAACCGTGGATGGTGACAGTCTCGGCGATGATCCCTTCGTATTGGTCAGTCTGGTACATGCCCTTCTTGCTCCTTTTCCGCCTTTTTGAATCATTCGAACAAAGTTCGTTGAATTATTGATGGTTGTTGTCAATATTAGATGAGATTGAAGCTGAAGTAAAGGCAGAAGCGCCAGTTTTTCTGTCGAAAAAGTGATTGGTGCTGTGTGATGAAAGACCTGCCTTCATTCATTGAGGGTGTGTTTCCGTTTGTTGGTGGATTGGGGCGGGGAAACAAAGTTTCCCCGCCACAATCCACCAACAAACGGTGAAGTATCCAAGAAGCTGAAACGCCCCATCGTTGCTGCCTGATCGAAGATTTTCGATCCTGTGGCATAATGGAAGGCGTGCATGGTGAGATCACTCCCGAAATTCAAAATTCATAGAAACAGCAATAGAGGTATTTATGACCCTAAACCCGGAAGACGTTCTCAAGATTCTGCTGGCGGTTACCGCCGGGGGCCTGATCGGTATCGAGCGCGAATACCGCGATAAAGCGGCTGGATTCCGCACGTTGATCTTCATCTGCTCAGGTGCCTGTTTGTTCACGCTTCTTTCCGCCAGGTTTGCGCCAGATACAGACCCAAATCGTATCGCTGCCAACATTGTGACCGGGGTAGGCTTTTTGGGCGCAGGTGTTATCTTGCGAGATGGCGGTAAAGTGATTGGGCTGACTACTGCCGCCGCGATTTGGCTAACAGCCGCCGTAGGAATGGCGGTTGGCGGCGGCGAATATTTGCTGGCTGGATTCATGGTGATCACCACTATGATTGTGCTCTGGCTGCTGCCATCGGTTGAACACCGCATCGACAATGCGCGCGAGGAACGAAAGTATGAGATCGTTTGCCCGGCGGATATTGGTATGGTGGAAGCGCTCGAGCAGACTTTTCAGGAAACCGGCATGAGCATTCAGAATCACAGCCAGTATAAGGCTGGGGAGAGTATCACCTGCTCGTGGAGCATTGCCGGCTCACCTGAAAAGCATAAGATGCTGGTGCGGAAGCTATTGGAACACCCGGATATAAAAGAGCTTAAGTGTTAACCCTCATTTTCTGTTCCAGACCGCAATCCATGAAGCAGAAAATACATCCTTTTTGTTTGACTGGTGTTATCCATTTATATACAATGATAGTTGTCTAATCAGGCGCTTTCTTTTTAAATCTTCGGAGGAGGAAAAGATGAAAGACTTGTTCAGTGTAAACACTAGAACCATTGTGGCTATTGGGTTGGGCGCGGCGATCTTTACGCTGCTGTTCATGTTTATCAAGATCCCATCACCCATTCCTGAAACCAGCTTCCAGTCCGCTTACGGTGTCGCCGCGTTCTTCGCCACGCTGTTTGGGCCAATCGCCGGCGCGCTGATTGCTTTCATCGGCCATGCCCTCAGCGATGCTGTGCAGTATGGCTCGCCCTGGTGGAGCTGGGTGATAGCCAGCGGCGTCGCCGGCTTCATCTATGGCTTTGCCTTCCGCCGCACCAACGTGGAAGACGGCACATTTGGCGGGAGGGAAATCCTCACCTTCAACATTATTCAGATTATCGGCAACGTAATTGCCTGGCTCCTGGTTGCCCCGGTGCTCGATATCCTCATTTATCAGGAACCCACCAACCTTGTCTTTGCCCAGGGCGTCACCGCCGCAATCATGAATTCCATCAGCGCCGGCGTCATTGGCACGCTGCTGCTGATTGCCTATGCCGCCACCCGCACCAAGAAAGGTAGCCTGAGCAAAAAGGCCGTCTAGGCGATCAATAGGCTTCACAAGCGATTTCGCGCTTCATCAAAGCTCAGGCTCCAGGGAATGATCCAAGCCTGAGCTTTTTATTGGTAATTACCCGGCCGGGTATGGGTGCGTGTGTTTTGTGAGGGAGTTGCTGCGCAATTCCCTCACAAAACACACGCAAACCTGCATAACCTGAGCAGTGACTTTTATTGTATAAATACATCTTATGGAGCATCGACCGATCATCGAATTTTGTGATTTTACATTTCACTATTTCAGCCAGGCCGAACCCACCCTGCATCATATTAACCTCAAAATCCATGCCGGTGAAAAGATTTTGATTGTTGGCCCAAGCGGCAGCGGAAAGAGCACCCTGGGTCACTGCCTTAACGGCCTCATCCCGTTCTCCTATAAAGGTGAGATTCAGGGCAGCCTGAAAATCAAGGGCATGGAGACGCGCGACCTCAACATATTCGAGCTATCGAAGATGGTTGGCACCGTGCTGCAAGATTCTGATGGGCAGTTTGTGGGTTTGACGGTGGGTGAAGATATTGCCTTTGCGCTAGAAAATGATAATGTACCCACCGCCACCATGCACGAGCGGGTGCAGCGGGTGGCGCAAATGGTGAGCATGGAAAGCTGGCTGTCCTCTTCGCCCTTTGAACTTTCGGGCGGGCAGAAGCAGCGCACGTCTCTCGCAGGGGTGATGATCGATGATGTTGAGATTCTGCTGTTCGATGAACCGCTGGCTAACCTTGATCCCGCCACCGGCAAGACCGCTATCGAATTGATCGATGACATCCACAAGCAGTCGGGTAAGACGATCCTTATCATTGAACACCGTCTCGAGGATGTGCTGCATCGTGATGTTGACCGGGTGATTGTGGTGAACGATGGGCGGATTATTGCGGATATGAATCCGCACGAGCTGGTCGCCTCCCCGATTCTGCAAGAAGTGGGCGTGCGCGAACCGCTGTGCGTTACCGCGCTGAAGTATGCCGGCGTGAAAGTAACAGAGGAAATGCAGGCGGGACACATTGAGACCTTGAAAACCGAATTTTCTCGAGAGGCGCTCCAGGTATGGTATGGGAGTATTCTGAAGGATGAAACAGTGAATACCCGACCATCCATTCTGGCGCTGGAGCATCTTTCCTTCTCCTACGACGGCATCCGACCAGTACTGGAGGATATCAACCTCGATATCCGTGAAGGGGAGATGGTCTCCATCGTTGGCAAGAATGGAGCGGGAAAGTCCACCCTCTCCAAGCTTCTGTGCGGGTTTGAGAAGGAGGATCGTGGGCGCATCCTTTACTATGGGGAGGATATTCGCGGCAAATCGATCAAAGAGCGGGCAGAGATCATAGGGCTGGTGATGCAGAACCCCAACCAAATGATCTCGAAAGCACTGATCTTTGATGAGGTGGCGCTGGGATTAAGGATGCGGCAGGTTCCAGAGGAAGAAATAGCACCCAGGGTGGAAAAGGTGCTCAAGATTTGCGGGCTTGCGCCGTTTATCGATTGGCCCATCTCTGCCCTCAGTTATGGGCAGAAGAAGCGCGTGACGATTGCCTCCATTCTAGTGCTGGAACCGAAAATCCTCATCCTGGATGAACCGACTGCCGGGCAGGATTTCCGCCATTACACCGAGATCATGGAATTTCTGGTGGAGATCAATCGGCTGGGCGTGACGATCATTCTAATCACACACGATATGCACCTGATGCTGGAATATACCCCGCGCGCAGTGGTTCTTGCAGGCGGACGCAAGATCGCCGACACCGCGGCATCCGTCGTGTTGACCGATGCGCAGGTGATCGCGGAGGCGAACCTCAAAGAAACATCGCTGTACGCGCTTTCACAGATGGTAGGTATTGCTGATGGGACGCGTTTCGTGCAAGGTTTCATTGATTACGAGCGGAGGTTGAAAAACCGATGAACGCGAAGATGAAGATCTTTTCGTATAACTCCGCTGACACCCCCATACACAGGCTCTCCGGTCTCACCAAATTGATCGGCTTTTTGTTTCTTACTTTTGCCGTCATGTACTCATACGATATCCGCGTGCTGCTGGGTGTGATGGTTTTCTCCATCATCCTCATGCGCATTGCCCAAATCCGCTTTTCACAGATTCGCCTGATGGTTATTTACGTGGCGATTTTCCTGGTAACCAATGCGGTGATTAGTTTTTTCTTTGCCCCCGAGTATGGAGTGACCATTTATGGCACGCGTCACGAATTCGCGCGGGTGTTTGGCATTTCGCTCACCTATGAGCAGATTTTCTACCAGGTGACCAAACTGTTCAAATATGCCTCGGTGGTGCCTCTGGGAATGATCTTTCTACTGACCACCAACCCAAGCGAGTTTGCGTCTTCTCTGAACGGCATTGGCGTAAATTATAAGGCCGCTTATGCCGTGGCGCTCACGCTGCGATACTTCCCCGATATCCAGCGCGATTATCGCGATATTTACCTTGCCCAGCAAGCACGCGGCCTGGAGCTATCAAAAAAGGCAAAGTTTGCCGATCGCTTTAAGAACTCGCTGCTGATCGTCATCCCCCTCATATTTTCGACCCTGGATCGGGTGGAAGTGATTAGCAATGCCATGGATCTGCGCGGTTTTTCAAAAGGCAGCACACGCACCTGGTACACCAGGCGCAGCCTTTCTCAGCTCGATGCCCTGGCACTGGCTGTTTCTGCGCTGATTTTTCTTGTCACCATTGGCATCTCTATTTTTATCAACGAGAGCCGTTTCTACAACCCATTTATTTAGCGGATAACATTCTTATTCCTGTATTGATACGAAGTACGGGTAGCTTTTGCCCGTCAGGGCATAGATGATTCATCACAAAATCCTTACGATCACACACTTCCCTTGATACTTTGATAAAATAGTGATGTTTCACAGAATAACCATACGTCGAAGTTTTATATCGTCTGGGGCGCTGTATACGTGGCGTAAACGCGCAATACAGCAAGGCCGGCCCGGCTGAGTGGTTTTCTTGCAGGGTAAAAAGCGGTTCGTATTTTATTAACATCACAATAGGGGTACAAATGAATAAGAAATCAGTGGTACTGATGGTTGTTGGTGGCGGCTGTTTTTTGGCGTTTGCCTTTTGCGTGCTCGCCGCACTGGGTTATTACGTCATAGGCGGATCGTCACAAGAATGGCTCTCTGATGAACCAAATTTAGACGATATTTCCGTGGAATTGAATGACGTTATTGGTACAAAAGTCGGCGAACCATTTATTTTAGAAATCGATGTCATCAATACTGGCGGCGCTGTTCGGAACCTGGATAGCATTGATATCGAATCCAAATATCTGGATGGCGTGCGGGTGGACCGGGTAGAGCCCGTTTACCAGAGTTTTGATCGTGTGGACTTTATGACGGAAGACTTTTCCACCTACGATTTTCAGCGCGACATTGCGGCGAACAGCACGGAAACCATCAAATTCTATATGACCGCGACTAAAGCGGGCAATTACTTCGGATGGGTCGATATCTGTATCGACTCGGCTGTAGACTGCAACCGGTACGATGCAATGATTGGCGTGGAAGAGTAGTAGAAGTCTGTTTCATATGGTTTGATACATGAATTTTGCAAAGATAGCAGAATTGCTGCGCTCTCGTAACCCGCTCTCCCCACAAGTGCGGCAGTTCATCGTCCATGCGGCCATTGCTTTTGTTCTTGGCCTGATATGGTATTTCATTCTGTATCATCGCTATTCGCTGTACACCTCGCACGTCAATTGGATCTACAATGCCGGGGGAGACGCGCTGCAGCACCAGCTTGGGTGGGAGTTCTTCCGGCAGGAGCCCTGGCGCTTTCCGCTGGGCGCGATTGAAAAATACGGTTACCCGGTGGGAACATCGGTCGCCTTTATGGATTCCATTCCACTGCTGGCAATCCCATTCAAGCTTCTCTCGCCCTGGTTAGAGCCCGATTTTCAGTACTTTGGGCTATGGGAACTGAGCGCCCTGATGGGCCAACTGCTGCTCGGCCTGCTCATTCTGCACGAATTCACCCGCTCATATCCGCTGAAGATTCTCGGGACATCTATGCTGGTGCTTTCTGCACCGATGATGTTTCGGGCGTTCTACCACAACTCGTTATCGGCGCACTGGATTCTGCTGGCGGCAATCTGGTTTGTGCTGTTGGAATACCACGGGCGGCTTTGGCGCGGAGCGTGGATCGCGCTGTTTGCCGCAGCCATGCTCATCCATATCTACTACATACCCATGCTCGTGCCGCTGTGGCTGATCGGCATGTTTTTCCATTACCGGTCAACCGGGAGCCGTTGGATGGCAGCGTTGGAGGTGCTGGCGGTGGCGGGGGTGCTGTTCCTGGCCGGGTATGTGCTTGGGCTGTTCCAGGTGGGGTATCGCTCGCTTTCTTCCACGGGGTTCGGCACCTTCTCGTGGAACTTGAACGGACTGTTCAACCCAATGCACTTCGGCTCGCAGTTTGTGCAGGAGATGCCCGTCGCTACGAGCGGGCAGTATGAGGGCTTTAGCTATCTCGGGTTGGGATTCCTGTTCATGCTTCCCGTGGCGGCGTACCTGTTCTTGGTGAAAGAATGGCCAAAGCGAAAACATGCCTTTCTGCTGCCGTTGGCAGTGGCTTCGGCGGTATATGTGCTATTTGCCCTGTCGCACCAGGCGTTCGCGGGCAGCGCCGTTCTCTGGGATATCTCCTTGCCAGATGCGCTGTTGCGTTTTTTCAATCTGTTTCGTACCTCCGGCCGGTTTATCTGGCCTGTGTTCTATTTCGTTGCCATCTTCAGCCTGGTTATGCTAATTCGCAACATACGCTACCCAACGCCAGTGCTGGCGCTGGCGCTGCTGGTCCAGTTCTTCGATCTGCAGCCGCTTTACATGGAAAAGCAGCTCACCGATTTCACCCGCTACGAAGCGCGGATCGAGGGGGAGTTTTGGCAGGCGGTGGCGGAAACGAACGAGCACCTGGTGCTGCTACCCGGGACGAAGCTTCCTCTGGAATTTGAGCCCTTTGCCGTATATTCCGCGCATAACGACCAGACGCTAAACCTGGGCTACTTTGCTCGCAGCGATACCGACGCATTGCAAGCATACTCCGACCAGACGTGGAGCAATCTCACTGCCGGAGAGCTCGATCCACAAACCCTTTATGTGACCATTGACCCGGATTGGACCCAGCAGGCAATAACCAACCTTTCAGGCAGCAGTGAGTACCTGTGTGAGGTAGACGATTACACCTTGTTCTTCTCGGCTGAGCATGGGCTAGCAAACAGCGGATACAATCTATCGCAGTACTGCCGCATGCCCATTCTCGAAGCTGATTAGCGGTAGCCTTCTGCCTGCAAATTGAATAGCCGCGCATAGGCGCCATCGAGCTGCATTAGCTCGGCGTGGCTGCCCAGTTCGATGATCTTGCCAGCCGAGAGCACTACGATTCGGTCTGCCATGCGCACGGTAGAGAAGCGGTGCGAGATGAGCACCGCTGTGCGGTTGCCAATTAGCTCGCCGAAGCGGCGGAACACCTCGTACTCCGCTTCGGCGTCTAGCGCGGAGGTCGGCTCATCTAACACCAGCACCTCGGCCTCACGCATGAATGCGCGCGCCAGAGCAATCTTTTGCCACTGCCCGCCCGATAGCTCCTGTCCACGTTCCCAGCGCCGCCCCAGCATGGTGTTATAGCCTTGCGCCATATTCTCAATGATCGGCGCAGCCCCGCCGCGCTCCGCTGCGTCCTGGATCCGCGCCATATCGTCCACTGCATCCACCTGCCCAAAGCCGATGTTCTCGCGCACGGTAAACTGGTATCGGACAAAGTCTTGAAAGACGACCCCAAACCGTTGATGAAGGCTCGTCAGATCATATTCGCGCAGGTCGATGCCATCCAGCAGGATTTGTCCTTCGGTGGGATCGTACAGCCGGGTAAGCAGCTTGATCAGCGTGGTTTTGCCTGCGCCGTTTAGGCCAACCAGGGCAATGCGTTCACCGGGGTTAATGCGCAGGTTGATGTCGCGCAGCACGTACGTGTCTGACCCGGGGTAGCGGAATGAGACGTTACGAAACTCAATTCCGTGACGGATGGGGGAGGGGGCAGGGCGACCATTGACCGGCGCGACGAGCTGCGGCTCTAATTTGAGATAGGTCATCAGGTTATCGAGGAACAGGTTGCTCTCGTACAGACGGTTGAGGCTGTCGAGCAACGAGCGGATAGAGCCCTGCGACTGCCGGAAGATCGCCAGGAACATGGTCATATCGCCCAGGGTGTTCAGCCCTGCAACGGTGCGCAGCACGATCCAGGCGTAACTGCCGTAGTACGTAGCAGTTGATAGCAAGCCCCAGCCCAGACCGGCCATGGTACGCCGCTCCGCGATGGCGCGGTCTTCCATGTAGAACTGTGTAAACAGCGTTTGATAGCGTTTGAGCAGTGGCTCTCCCAGGCCAAAAAGCTTGATCTCTTTGACCGTGTCGCTGCCTGTTAGCAGTTGCTCCAGGTAGTTTAACAGGCGGGCCTCGGGCGCGCGACGGGTGACGGCGCGGAACGCACGCTCGGCGTACAGCGACTGCGAAAGGAAGCTGGGGACGGCAGCAGCAAACACGATCACTGCCAGCCAAGGGCTAAACCGCAGCAGCAGGATTACCAGCGAGGCAAGGGTGATCACCTGCTGGATCATTTGCAGCATTGCGTTAACGATGTTGAGCGCGCTGGTGTCTGCCTGGCGACGCGCGTTCTGCAATGTATCGTAGAAGAGCGGGTTCTCGAAGAACTGCAAATCCAGGCTGATAGCCTTGCGGATGATCAGGCTGTTCACGTGGTTGGTAAGCTGCGACTGGATGATGCGGTCGAACAGCGAGCGCACCTGCCCGGTAATGGAACCGACCAGCACTAAAGCGAATTCCAGCGCCAGGTACGGCCCAACAAAACGCAGCCCCGCAGCGGCATCCATGCCCTGATCTACCGCACTGACAATAGAGTCGATGATGAGCTTGCCAGCCCAGGCTTGCGCTGCCGGCAGTACCGCCGCGACGAGCGTCAAGACGATGCCCACAATGGCGGCGATTCGGCTGGCAGACCAAACCAAGCGAAAGGCCTGCGGCGTGTTGCGCAGCGCCTCAAAAAATTCACGCACCTGGTCGGCAATGACGGCTGCCCAGGAGAAAATCTTCGGTCCAGGTGTACTGGGTTGTGGCGTATCGTTCGGCGTGCCTATTTTCTGTTCCTCCGATCTATAAATTTCCCTGGCTCTCTTCTACCAGTCGTGCCAAAAATGGCTCCATGTCCGCGATGCGCTGCGACGCGAGCGTCTGTGCCGCTGGAATGGTAAAGCGGCCTCGCACCCCAGCGACGCGGGAAAGTATCCGATCATAACACTTTTGCAGGTTGTTCGGCCCCCACGCGAACTCGCGAGCGATGCCTACCACGCCCAGAAAGTCGAGGAAGTCGGCTTCGCGTAGCAGCAGCGCCTCTACCGAAGCGACGGGCTCCATACAGCGATAGTCATGCTTCGTGATAGCCTCCAGGATGACGGATTTAACGGCGACAGGCAGGCCAGTACGCGGAAGGATCTCGGTTTCTGCGATCTCGTGCGAACGCAGGGCGTGATCGACCCCCAAAAGCTTATACCGCGGAAATGCGCCCCAATCGTGCAGGTAAGCGGCATACTGCACCGCTTGCCGGTCGTATGCCATGTCGCTGCCGATCTGCTCAATCAGGTTCAGCAACCGGCGCACGTGGCTGATTCCCCACCCTTCGCCGTATTCGATGGTCAGAGTCTCAATTTCTCGCAGGTTCATGGTCAGGCACTCCTGGTTCGCCAATGCCCCACCCATTCGGGATCCATTCGAACAAGGCGATTCTTCTTCAGGTTCTCACGCATAATCCACCGGATGTCTTTGTCCTCATTTTCTAGCCATGCTTCCATAGCCTTTTTGCCAGCATCCGGGTAGGCGGCCGCCGCAACGCTCCAGCAGTAGGCCAATCCTTTCCGAAGCGCCAGGAAACCATCGTTGTGGCGATCTTCAATGTGTGCAATGGAAGCAGTGATGGTTTGCAGGATATCTAAGGCGGCCAGAGCGTTTTGTGGCAGCCTTAGCAGCCTGGGCTCGCAGATTCCCGCAACCGCTGCCCGCTGCTCCAGGGGCGTACCCAGGCTCCAAATATTCATCTCTGCGACCAGCACATCCATATCTGCGTCGCCAATGCGCTGCAGCGCCATCGCGACCGCTTCTCGTATCCGCCAGCGCGGATCAGATGCAAAGCCGCGCAAAACCGGCAGCAGGCTGCGCTCACCTTCTGCTAGCAATCGCCCCATGCCGACAACTCCGCAGAAGGCGAGAAATTCATAGGGGGAATTCACCGGGGCCGACTCTGCGGAGAAAGCAATGTACCGGCGGAAGAGACCTATATTTCCCTCGTCTGCCACTGCCTGCGCCAGTTCGATATTCGCCCGCGGCCCAGGCAGCCCGGATTCTGCCAGCAGAAAGGCATCCCATTCAACCAATGCGCGCAGTTTTGCGCGGTAGGCATCTTGTTTACTCATGGCAGGTGCTCATGCAGATGTTTTCCCGGAACGATTTTGGTAACGCCACTCACGCTGCAACAGCGCGTACAGATACTCGCTGCCCCATGCCCCTTTGAACCAGATGTTCTCGACAAAATGCCCTTCGCGGCGCATCCCCAATCGCTCCAGCAGTCGGGCGGAGGGCAGATTTTCGGCGTCGCACGTCGCCGTCACCCGGTGGAGCTGTAATTCCCCAAACAGATACTCCAGCAAGCAGCGCACCGCCTCGGTCGCGTAGCCCTGGCCCTGGTGCTGCGGCGCGAAGGTGAAACCAATTTCCGCCTGCCTGGGATCATTTCGCAGCACATAGAAATAGCAGTCACCGATCATCCCGGATTGCTCCAGCCGCTCCACCGCCAGTTGGTACCATGCGCCGGGCGTACCGGGCTGCTGACGGAGCAGTTCTTCGTAAAATGCCTGCGCCTGTTCGAGCGAGTACGGTGCATTCCACGACTGATAGCGCGCAACCTCCGGTTCTGAGCGGTAGGTGGCGAGGGTTGCGAGATCTGCTTCTTGAAACGGGCGTAAACGCAACCGTGGAGATTTCAACAAGACCATATTTTCATTCTATAACAAAATCGTAAGAGCGGTTCTTCGTTTACTGTCTTAAAAGGGCAGCCGGTCGAACGAAGAGTCGACCGGCTGTGTATTCTATTCCCGGGGGATACTCTAGGTACGTTCCGGTTGAACGGTTAGCGTCCCCGACGGACAGCGCGATAGATGGCGATTACGATGATCGCGCCAAGCAACGCCACGAGAATACTGGTGATGTTGACCCCAGTTACCAAATCGGCGCCGGTGAGCAGGCTGGCGATCCACCCGCCCACTACTGCCCCTACGATGCCCAGGAGCATGTCGATAAAGATCCCGGTGTTGGTTTTCATAATAGCGGATGCTAGCCAACCCGCAATCAAGCCTACGACGATCGTTGCTAAAAGACCCATGTTATCCTCCTCCTAGTTCCTATCTTGAACCCTCTACGACTCTTCTGAACAGGTTCAACGCGTTTTTGACCCGCAGCGCATCCCGCGGGTTTCCACCGGCCACAAAATCGGCGAGAACGCCGCCCCCCATAAGTGTATCCAGCGTGTATTCCACCTTGCACTCATCATCGCTCATCCCGAAGAAGCCGCCGCTTGGGCGCAGCTTAAAGACATGCGAGTCTTTATCGTCGCCCATCTGCGTCAGAATCTCAATCCGCTTCATCGGCTCCATGCTTACAACCGTTCCACGGCCCGTTTTGCCTTCGTCTGTCCACTCGAAGGTCGCGCCCTCTCGAACGGAAGTAATGCCCGAAACGCTTTCCACACCGGGGAACCACTGCGACCAGTAGTTTGGATTGATCAATGCCTGCCATACTTTCTCAACAGGTGCATCGATTTCCACCTCTCGTTCAAATTTTGGCATACCTGTCACCTCCTGGAATGGAAAACATATTGAGCGAACACAATGGATGATTTGTGTACAGCCTTAGCGGCTCCGTCTATTTATATTGTATTTCCTTTAGCAATAATGTCAATTATTTTCTTCAAGCAAACCAAATGCTCCGGCAGGGCATTGTGGATGCGTTTCAGATTCTTAGGACTTCTCATTTTGTGGGTGGGTTGGGGCAGGAGAATGAAGTTCCATGCCCCAACTTACTCACAAATGGAAACACGGAGCTGCGGTCGATGTTTTGATTCTTGGTGATCAGGTTATGCATTGGGTTCGAACCGTGCGAGCAGGTATTCTTTGAGCGCCAGCGCGTGGTTGCGATCGGCTTCACGGGAAGAAAACAGCAATGTCAACCGGTTGTTTTGTGCCAGATCCAGCAGCCTGGTGATTGGCTCAGGGTTACCGTCCAATTCGTCATAATATCGCTGTCGGAATTCCCCCCAATTCAGCATATCCTGGTGGAACCACTTGCGAAGCTCAGTGCTTGGGGCCACTTCTTTCAACCATAAATCAGCCTTCACCTGTTCGCTGGTCAATCCACGGGGCCAAAGGCGGTCAACCAGCACGCGGAAACCATCCTTGGATTCGAAAGGGTCATACACGCGTTTGGTTTGGATATCGATTGCCATGTAAGTATTGTACAGAAGTCGGACATATGGTGTTTGTCCGCTTGAAGCGGATAATCGATCTTTCACTCTTGCATCAGGCTATTTCTCACAACCATCAGCGCAAACCCGATAAGGTTCAGTCCCCGCCACTGCCGGGGATCGAAAATCCGCGTATCATCCTCGCTCATCCCCACCCCCCAAATTTGATCGTACGGACTGGCTTCAACCAATATTCGATCCCCCGTCTCCAGCAGCAATTCTTTCAGATCCTCGTTCTGGCGAAACTTGGCTTCATTCCCTCGCACAACCACGCCAAAGCGATGCTTTTCCCACACACCCGTATCGAACCCGCGGACTATTCTGCCCAACTTTTTTGCCGTTTCAGGGGTATGGGTGCGAAGGATCGCATTCCGGATGCCGTCATCGCCGAAGATGCGCGCTTTTTCTGCCATCATGTAGTGCTCGGCTGTCGGATAGGTTATGCCATCTACTTCAAACGGAGCGGGGAACCACTGGCTCAGGCATTCCCGATGAATCTCGCTTGTGCCGTCCGCCTGCCAGAAAAACACGAATTCTGGCCGAAAGCCTTGCTCTATCTCGGCAATCAGTGACTCTCTACTGATAATCGGTTGTTTCATTTGAACGAAGATCCCTATGCTATGCCATTTCTTTGCGCCCTAGCTGGTTTAGCAGCCGCAAGTGGCAGGCAATTGCCTGCCGCCAGGTGGGATAGCTGTTGTAGCGGATGCCGAACTCCTCGCACGTTTGCCGGACGATGGGGGCGAGACGCGGGTAGAGGATGTGGCAGATGTGCGGCAGCAGATGATGCTCTACCTGGTAATTCAGCCCGCCAATGTAGAAGTTGAGCAGCTTGTTTCTGGGCGCGAAGTCCGCGGTCGTCTGCACCTGGTGTACCGCCCATTCGTTATCTACGTGCGGTGGGTTGCCCACCGGCTCGGGGAAGAGCGCATCGCCGTTGATGTGCGCGAGCTGGAAGACTACCCCCAGCAAGAGACCGACGGTAAACATGGTGATAAAGAAGCCGATGATCACCTGCCACCAGGGGAATACCTGCATGGGCAGCACAAACATGATCAGGACGAAGAACACTTTGCCCACCCAAAATGTTAGCTTATCTCCCGCGTTCATCTTGGGGTATACGTGGTTGTCGTCCGATTTGCCAAAGAAGGCCATGATGAAATCGCGCAGGAAGAAATCGAGCGCGATAAAGCTGTAGACGACCGGAAAATACCATGCCTGAGTCCGGTACAAGGGCTTCCACGGCATGCGAGGGGTGAGGCGCAGCGTGCCGAAGGTTTCGATGTCATCATCGTAGCCGGCGATGTTGGTGTAGGTGTGGTGCCACACGTTGTGCTTGGTGCGCCAGCGGAAGCCGCTGATCCCCAGCAGCTCCGCAGTGAGGCTCATCACCTTATTGATGCGCGGGTTGTTGGAGTAGGCCCCGTGGTTAGCATCGTGCATCACGTTGAACCCCACCGAGGCGATTCCAAACCCCCATACCACGCACAGCAGAATATTTACCGGCGTAGAAAAGCCGCCGAGCAGCAGAAGCAGGTATGCCGCTAACCACCACACTAGCACCACGACGGTCTTCACGTACATGGCGGGCACGTCACGCCCGGTCAATTTATTTTCATGCAGATATGCTTTTACACGTTCGTTGAGTGTCTTTTGAAAAGAAAGCCGTTTGGTGAACGGTAGACTCCTTGTGGGGGCTTTCCCCGCGCTACTTGCAGAAGCAGCCATTTTATCCCTCCCTCAGAAGTAGGTATTTACGCATCTTTTGATTTTTTCTTCTTGACGATTTTCGAGTTTCAAGGAGTTTTGGTTCGTTGGGGTGGGTGCACCC
>JAEYUE010000284.1 GCA_023433655.1 Pseudomonadota bacterium
CTACGGCCTCTACGAGGTTACGGCCATGGAGGAAGGACTGGACTTCGAGCCGTGGGCGAAGCCGGGCGACCGGCTGATCCTCGCGGACAAGCTGGCGGAAGAGGTGTTCAGGGCCGCGAAGATCGCCCGCTGGACCCGCATCGACGACCTCAACCCCTCCGGCCTGGAGTGCGCCCACCCGCTGGCCCCGCTGTCCACCGGCTACGGCTTCTCTGTGCCCCTGCTCGCCGGCGACCATGTCACCGACGACGCCGGGACCGGCTTCGTGCACACCGCGCCCGGCCATGGCGCCGACGACTTCGAGGTGTGGAAGGCCCACGGCCATCACGAGGTGCCCGACACCGTCGATCCCGACGGCGCCTACTATCCGCACGTCCCCCTGTTCGCCGGCCTCAAGGTGCTGGAGACCGAGGGCAAGAAGACCGGCCGGTTCGGCCCGGCCAACCCGGCGGTGATCGACAAGCTGATCGAGGCCGGCGCCCTGCTGGCCCGCGGTCGGCTGGAGCACTCCTATCCGCACTCGTGGCGATCCAAGGCCCCGGTGATCTTCCGCAACACGCCCCAGTGGTTCATCCGCATGGACAAGCCGCTGGACGACGACGGGACCCTGCGCGAGCGGGCCCTGGCCGCCATCGACGCCACGGACTTCCATCCCGCCGGCGGCAAGAACCGCATCCGCTCGATGGTCGAGGGCCGCCCCGACTGGCTGATCAGCCGCCAGCGCGCCTGGGGCACGCCGCTGGCCATGTTCGTGGACAAGGAAACCGGCCAGCCTCTGCACGATCCGGAGGTCGACGCCCGCATCGTCGCGGCCATCGCCGAAGGCGGCGCCGACGCCTGGTTCACCCGCCCCGACAGCGACTTCCTGGGCGCCCACGACCCCGACCGCTACGAAAAGGTCGAGGACATCCTCGATGTCTGGTTCGACTCCGGCTGCACCCACGCCTTCACCCTGGAAGGGCGCGAGAACACCCGCTGGCCGGCCGACCTCTACCTCGAGGGCTCGGACCAGCACCGCGGCTGGTTCCAGTCCAACCTGCTGGAAGGCTGCGGCACGCGCGGCCGCGCCCCCTACGAGGCGGTCCTGACGCACGGCTTCACCCTCGACGAGAACGGGGAGAAGATGTCGAAGTCGCGGGGCAACACCACCGACCCGGCGACGGTGATCAAGGAGTCGGGCGCCGACATCCTCCGCCTGTGGGTGGCCCTGGTCGACTACGCCGAGGACCAGCGGATCGGGAAGCAGATCCTGCAGACCACGGTCGACGCCTACCGCAAGCTGCGCAACACGGTGCGCTACCTGCTCGGCGCCCTGGCCGGCTTCGACGAGACCGAGCGTCTGCCGTACGACCGCATGCCGCCGCTGGAGAAATTCATCCTGCACCGGCTGTGGGAGCTCGATCGCGACGTCCGCCTCGCCTACGAGAGCTACCGCTTCCAGGACGTCATCCGCCCGGTGCTGGAGTTCTGCTCCAACGACCTGTCGGCCCTCTATTTCGACATCCGCAAGGACAGCCTCTACTGCGACCGGCCCGACGCCGATCGCCGCCGCGCCGCCCGCACGGTGATGGACGAGGTGTTCCTGCGCCTGACCGCCTGGCTGGCCCCGCTGGTCCCCTTCACCATGGAGGAGGCGTGGACTACCCGCTTCCCCGACGCCGGGACCAACTGCGCCCGGGTGCTTCCGGTGACGCCCGGCGAATGGCGCAGCCCCGACGAGGCCGAGCGCTGGGCCGGGGTGCAGACGGTGCTGGAGATCGTCAACGAGGCGCTCGAGGCGGCCCGCCGCGACAAGCGCATCGGCGGCGCGCTCGACGCCTGGCCGGTGGTCACCGGCCCCGCCGACGCCTTCGCCCCGTTCGAGGGCCTCGACGCCGCCGAGGTGTTCCGCACGTCCGGCGCCGAACTGGTTCACGGTGGCGAGGCCGTGACGGTGGACGTGCGTCTGGCCGAGCATCCGAAATGCGCCCGCTCGTGGCGGCGAGTGCCCGACGTCGGCTCCGATCCGGACTATCCGGACCTGAGCGCCCGCGACGCCGACGCCGTCCGCTGGATGGACGCCGCCCGCCCCGCGGGCTGAGCCTCAGCCGATCTCCTCGGCTTCCTCGCGGAGCCGCCGGGCCTGGGCTTCCAGCTCGTCGGCCTTCTGCGGCAGGTCACGGGAGAGTTCCAGCAACTCGGCGTCCGTCGGAACCCGGTCCCCGCGCTCCCGGGCCCGCTCGATCTGCCGGGCGCGGTAGGCCGGATCGCGCAGGCGACGGCCTTCCTCCCGCATCTCGTCCGCCCCGCGGTCCATTTCGTCCGCGCCCTGACGCATCTCGACCCGGGCGCGGGCCATGGCCTGGCGGACCTCGCCCCGGGCGGCGGCGGCGTGGACCCGAGCCTCGGCGGCCGCGGCGCGGGCCTCTGAGGTGGCGGCCCGGGCCTGCTCCATCGCGGCGGCGTGGTGGACCCGCGCCTCGGCCCGGGCGCGAGCCCCTTCAGCCCGGGCGGCCCGGGCCTGTTCCCTCGCCTCGGCGGCGCGGGCGCGGGCTTCAGCCGCCTCTTCGAGGGCCTGTTCGTAGGCGCGACGGGTCTCCGGATCCATCTCCTCCACCGAACGGTAGACCCGGGTCCGGCCTCCATCGGTGATGGTGATCTGCGAGCCAGCCTGAAGGCGCGGCGGTTCGGGCGGAGCCGGCGGCGCGGGCGGAGCCGGAGGCGCCGGCATGGCGAGGAGCGCGGGCAGCGCCGGCGGGGCCGGCGGTGCGGGCGGGGTCGGGACGGTGAACGGGGCTTGCGGCGGCGCCGGCGGCGCGGGCGGGGCTTGCCGGGTGAGGTCCAGCGCCGCGATCGGCGTGGCGACGGCCACCAGGACTCCGACGGCGAGGGCCATGGTCAGGGGACGCGAACGGGAGGTGCGGGCGGTCATGATGCGATGGATCCTTCTGGTCAGGGATTTGGCGTCCCCCGCCATGCCGATGGCGGAGGGCTGACGAAAATCGGCGGCGAGGCCGACGAGGGCGCGGGCGTAGGTCCGCCGGTCCACCACCGCGAGGGCGGCGGCGTCGGCGGCGTCCTCGGTCCGGCCCGCCAGCGTGGCGTGCAGCAGCCAGACCAGCGGGTTGAACCAGAACAGGGCGAGCGCAAGGCGCGACAAGGCGAGGAACAGCCAATCGGCGCGACGGACATGGGCCAGCTCGTGGGCCAGCACGGCGCCGGCGGTTTCGGGCCGGGCCAGACAGTTCCGACCGATCAGGACCACCCCCGGGGGCAGGCCCCAGCTCAGCGGGGCCTCGACGGCGGGCGCGGCGACGAGGCGCGGCCGACGGCGCGGCGCCAGTCTCTCGAGGGCCCGGGTCCAGGCCGCGTCGGTGACCGCGACGCCGGCGCGGGTCCAGCGCCACAGGGTGAAGACCCCGAGCGCGAAGCGGCCGGCCACCGCCGCCGCTCCGAGGATCCAGACGCCGATGAGGAGTTCGACGGCCGTCGGCGGCCGCAGGGTGCTGGACAGGGACACGCCCTCGACCGGCGTGACCGAGCCCTCCCAGACCACCGCCGGCGCCGCCAGCCCTTCGGTCGGCGGAAGCAGCGGAAGCTCGAACGCCGGCGCGGCGGCCGCGAGCAGCGGCAGGAACAGCAGGACGCAGACGGTCGCCCGCAGCACATCCACCCGGTCCGTGGCGGCGCGGAAGCCCGGCAGCGAAGAGAGCAACAGACCCACGCCTGCCACGACGCTCGACTTGGCCAGAAATTCGAAGATCAGCTCGCCGCTCATGAGCCGCGCTCCCGGGCTTCCTCGATGGCCCGTTCTAGAGCGTCCAGCTCCTCGGGTTTCAGCTTCTGGGTCAGGCCGAGCAGGGCCGTGGCGGCGCCCGCGGCGGAGCCGGCGAAGAAGGTGTCCACGGTCCGCCGCAGGGCGCTCACGGCCAGGGTCTCGGGCCGGGGCGCGGGCCGGTAGAGGACGCCGTCGCTCCCGGACTCCCGGGCCACCAGGGCCTTGGTCTCCAGCCGGGCCAGCAGGGTGCGGACGGCCGAGTCGCTGAGCGAGCCACCCATCGCCGCCCTGACCGCGCTGGTGGTCCCGGCGCCGAGGCGGCACAGGGTCTCGAACACCTCGCGTTCCCGACGCGGCAACGACTCGATCATGACGCCTCTCGCCTCCGGCACTACATCTGTAGCGCCACACTTGTAGCGGATAACGTCAGGAATGAGGCGGGGGGATGAACTCGCGGTAAGGCCTCAGCCCGGCTTGCCCGCAGCCTCTTCCAGGCGACGGAGATCCGCCTGGTCGATCTCTGCGAGGGACACGCCCCGCGTCTCGCGCATGAACAGGGCGGCCACGAGGCTGACCAGTCCGGAGGCCATCACATACCAGGCGATCGGCACCCAGGAGTCCCATTCGCGCAGCAGCGCCGTGCCGATCAGCGGGGCCCACGAGCCGGCCACGATGGCGGTCACCTGATAGCCGAGCGACACGCCCGAATAGCGCACCCGCGTTGGAAACATCTCGCTCATGATCGCCGGCTGGGCGGCGTACATCAGCCCGTGCACCGCCAGCCCCAGCATGATGGCGCCGAGGATCATCGCCGTGCTCCCTACGTCGAACATCGGGAAGGCGACGAACGGCCAGACCAGCGTCAGGGCCGCGCCGGCGATATAGACCGGCCGCCGTCCGACCCGGTCCGCGGCCCTCCCGACGATCGGAATGACGATCACGTGCAGGATGTGGGCGAGGAACAGCAGCGCAAGGATGCGCGTGGTGTCCACCTCGCGGTGGTGCAGGTAGGTGATCGAGAAGGTGACCACCATGTAGTAGAGGATGTTCTCGCCGAACCTCAGCGCCATGGCGTTGAAGACGGTGCGCGGCTGGCGGCGGAACACTTCCGTCAGGCCGTAGCCGGCTTCGGCCCGCTTCTCGGCCTCCTCCCGCGCCGCCTTGAAGATCGGCGAGTCCGTGACTTGGGTGCGGATATAGTAGCCGATGGCGATGATCACGACCGACAGCCAGAAGCCGATCCGCCAGCCCCACGACAGGAAGGCCTCGTCGCTCAACAGCGCCGACAGCGCCAGCAGCACGACCGTGGCCAGCAGGTTCCCGATCGGCACGGCGGCCTGCGGGAAACTGCCCCAGAAGGCGCGGCTGCGGTTCGGACTGTGCTCGGTGACCAGCAGTACGGCCCCGCCCCACTCGCCGCCCAGCGCGAAACCCTGGATGAAGCGCAGGAAGACCAGCAGGGCCGGGGCCCAGTAGCCGATCGAGCCGAAGCTCGGCAGGCAGCCCATCAGGAAGGTCGATCCGCCGATCAGCAGCAGGCTGAACTGCAACAGGGACTTGCGTCCGATCCGGTCCCCGAAATGGCCGAACATGACGCCTCCGAGCGGGCGAGCCAGGAAACCCACTGCATAGGTGGCGAAAGCGGCGATGATGCCGTCCAGCTCGTTGCCGGTATCCGGGAAGAACAGCTTGCCGAACACCAGGGTGGCGGCCGTGCCGTAGAGGAAGAACTCGTACCACTCGACCACCGTGCCGGCCATCGAGGCGCCGACCACCTTGCGCAGGTAGGGCAGATCCGCAGGCTGTTCGTGCTTCATCGCTGGCCCTCCCCGCTGCGGCGCTATCCATGAAACATGGCGCGCCGCCGCTCAAGAGGCGGATCAGCCCTGTCGGCCTAGCGGCGGCGGCGGGCCAGCAGGACC
>JAEYUE010000338.1 GCA_023433655.1 Pseudomonadota bacterium
GCGCCCGCTTCGGCCGGCGGCCCTGCGGCCGCGGCGGCTGGCTGTAGACGGCGACCACCTCGTGGCCGCTGGCGATCAGCTCGGCCAGCGACGGCACGGCGAAGTCGGGGGTTCCCATGAAGGCGAGGCGCATGGGAGGCGGTGTGCCTCAGCCGGCCCCCGGGAACAAGGCGGGAGTGGCGGGCGATGGGACCGACCGGACCGGAGTGTCAGCGAGGTGCGATGCGCATTTCTCCGCTCGCGCCTCAGGTCCCGGGCATCCGCCATTTGCCGGGCGGTTGCCAGACGGGGGTCTGGGCGGTCGGATTCAAGATCGCCAGCGGGGCGGGCTGGGGGGCTGGAGGCCGCGCCGGGAGGGAGGCGGGGGCCGCTGTCGCGCCCGCAAGCCCGGGATACAGTTCCGGATAGATGTGCGGATCCGCCTTGCGCTTGTCGAACGTGTAGAAGGCCGGCATCGTGATGCGACGGCCCTTCGTGACCTTGAGAACGCCGTGCTCGTGGTGATAGCCGGCGCTGAACGCCACCAGCATGCCTCGCCTCGGCTTGAGAACCCGGTCCTGGGCGGTGAAGTACAGCTCGCCGCCTTCGTAGTCGTCGTTCAGATAGACGATGCTGGAGAAGTCGCGCCACGGGGTGCTGTGCGGCGACCCGTCAGGATTGCTGTTGTCGGTATGCGGCGGCAGGCATGAGCCCTGCTCCCACACGTTGAGCTGCACGGTGTCGGTCCATAGCGGCTGCGTCAGGGCGTAGAATTCGCCCAGCATGGCCGTGGCGCGCTTCTGGAAACCGCCCATGATCGCCGCGGCCGAGGCGTTGTCCGCCGCCACATCATCCATGTAGACGATCCGGCCCTCCCAGAAATCTATGCCGATCTTGCGGTGCTTCACCAGGCCGTGCAGGCGGTCGAACATCGTCGTCAGGCGATCGCATTCCTTCGCCGTCAGAAAGTCCGGGACGATGATGAAATCCTGCGCGTCGTATTCGGCCGGCGTGATCGGGGCCGTGGCGGCGGATGGAGTGAGAACGCCGTCGACGACCCGTTTTCGGCCGGCGAGGTTCGCCGGGGTCTGACGCAAGTCGATCGCCGACATCCGGCTGTTCGGCGCCCATGCCCTGCGATCCGCCATGTTCCCTCCAACTTACAGTCGTGAAGGGGAATTGGCTAACACGACGACGTTGTCGATGGAACCGATCAAGGCGGTTCGAGGCGGCGCAGGGAGGGACCCGCAGCCGGCCTGGGGACTCAGTCCCAGCGCGTGAAGACGCCGCCGCCCTCGTCCCATTCGCCGCCTGCGTCGAGCGCGTCGTCGAAGTCGAGCAGTCGGTCGATCAGAAGTCCGGCGACCACGCCGACGGCGGCGACGGCGACCAGCGAGACCAGGCTGGCCACGCCGACCTTCTCGTTGCGGGTCAGGCGGCGGCGACCATCGGGGCCGACGATGCGGTCGGGCCTGCGCTTCAGCCGCGCCATCAGGCCGCCAGCCTCGCGGCCTTCTTGACCTTGGCCACCGCCCGCTCGCGCTTGAGCCGCGAGAGGTGATCGATGAACAGCACCCCGTTCAAATGGTCCATCTCGTGCTGGATGCATACGGCGTAGAGGCCGTCGACCTCTTCCTCCACCGTGTCGCCGGCGTAGTTCAGATAGCGGATGCGCACCCGCGCCGGGCGCTCGACCGCGTCGAACACCTCGGGCACGGACAGACAGCCCTCCTCGTACTGGAACATCTCGTCCGAGGCCCACAGGATTTCCGGATTGACGAAGTGCCGCGGATTGCGGCGTGCGTCCTCATACGCGGCGCGGGCCTCGTCCGAAGCGTCCTCGCCGGGCGCCTCGACGCCCTCGCGGTCCCCCAGGTCCATGACGATGACCCGCCGCGTGTCGCCGATCTGCACCGCCGCCAGGCCGATGCCGGGGGCGTCGTACATCGTCTCCAGCATGTCATCCATCAGGGCGCGCAGCTCGTCCGTCACCGGCCCTTCGACCGGACGGGAGATCTGCTTCAGCACCGCCAGGTCGGCGGCGTTGTCGATGGTGAGGATGCGACGGACGGCCATGGCCGGGAGGTAGGGGCGGACGGGCCTCAGGTCAAGATTTCCCAGCGCGGCGCTCGGTTATGCCGCCGCGCCCGGCAGCGGTCGCGGCTTCCGATCCGGCCCGATGGCCACATAGGTGAAGACGCCCTCGGTGACCCGCATGGCCTCGGCCCGCGGCTCGTTGCGCGAGCGCTTCCAGGCCTCGACATGGACCGCAACCGAGGTCCGGCCCGAGCGCACCACCGTGGCGTAGATCGACACCTCGTCGCCGACGGCCACCGGCTGGTGGAAGACCATGGCGTCCAGGGCCACGGTCACGCAGCGCCCCTGGGCCAGTTCGAACGCCGGCGTCGCCCCGGCCACGTCCATATGGGCCAGCAGCCAGCCGCCGAAGATGTCGCCTTCCGGGTTGGTGTCGGCCGGCATGGCGATAACCCGGCCGACCAGCCGGCCTTCCGGCGTCTCCGGCATCAGAAGGCGCTTTCGCCGGTGATGGCGCGGCCGAGGATCAGGGCGTGGACGTCGTGGGCGCCCTCGTAGGTGTTGACCGTCTCGAGGTTCATGGCGTGGCGCATGACGTGCATCTCGCCGGTGATGCCGGCCCCGCCGTGCATGTCGCGGGCCTCGCGCGCAATGGCCAGGGCCTTGCCGCAGTTGTTGCGCTTCATCATCGAGATGGCCTCGGGGCACCAGTCGCCGGCGTCGAGGCGGCGGCCCAGCGCCAGCGCCCCTTCGAAGCCGAGGAATATCTCGGTCTGCATGTCGGCCAGCTTTTTCTGAACCAGCTGGCGCGAGGACAGCGGACGGCCGAACAGCATGCGCTCGGCGACATAGTCGCGGGTGGCGTGGAGGCAGAACTCCGCCGCCCCCATGGCCCCCCAGGCGATGCCGTAGCGGGCCTTGTTCAGGCAGGAGAACGGCCCGCGCAGGCCCTTCACGCCGGGCAGCAAGTTCTCTTCGGGCACGAAGACGTCGTTCAGGCCGATGTCGCCGGTGATCGAGGCGCGCAGGCTCAGCTTGTCGCCGATCCTGTCGGTGGTGAAGCCGTCCATGCCGCGCTCGACGATGAAGCCGCGGATCTCGCCGTTCAGCTTGGCCCAGACCACGGCCAGGTCGCTGATCGGGCTGTTGGTGATCCAGTATTTGGCCCCGTTCAGGCGATAGCCGCCGTCGACCTTCTCCGCCTTGGTCTTCATCGACGCCGGGTCCGAACCGCCGTCGGCCTCGGTCAGGCCGAAACAGCCGATCAGCTCGCCGGCGGCCATGCGGGGCAGGAAGCGCATCTTCTGCTCTTCCGAACCGAAGGCGTAGATCGGATACATGGCCAGCGACGACTGCACCGACATGGCGGAGCGGTAGCCGCTGTCGACCGCCTCGATCTCGCGGGCGATCAGGCCGTAGGCGACATGGCTGGCGCCAGCGCCGCCGTACTGCTCCGGCAGGGTGGCCCCAAGGAAGCCCATCTCGCCCATCTCGGTCATGATCGCGCGGTCGAAGGTCTCGTCGCGGAAGGCGGCGACGATGCGCGGCAGCAGCTGCTCGCGGGCGTAGGACCGGGCCGCCTCCTGGATCATCCGCTCGTCGTCGGTCAGCCGCCCGTCCAGGTCCAGCGGGTCGTCCCAGCGGAAGGTCTTGGCGGGAGTGGCGGAGCCGTCGGCCATGGGCGGTCTTTCCTTCAGCGGGCGCGGAATTCGGCGGTCGTGACGCCGACCCCCTGTTCTCCGGCGCGGTTTAGGCCAGAATGGAGCCCGCGGGTAGAGGGAGCGCCCGCGAGAAGCCAGGCTGCAACCAATGATCCAGACCTTCAATCGCCTGTTCGTGGACCACCCCCGCGAGGTGAAGGAGAGTTACCTCCACCACATGGCGGCCTCGTCGCGATTCGGCTTCCGCCTGCTCAGGCTGGCCGGATGCGCCTTCCTGCACGCCCTGGTGCCGGGGGTGCACAAGGCGACCGTGTCGAAGGCGGTCTGCTGCATGGCCGATGAACTGGACGGCCGGGCGAAGGAAGCTCGCGAGTGCCGCATGCGCAACGCCGGGGTGTGGGACCCGGGGCTTTGAAAGTGGCGAGTAGCGAGTGGCGAGTGGCGAGGAACGCCGGGATTCCGGTCCCTGTTGCGGGGGCCGGCCTGTGA
>JAEYUE010000344.1 GCA_023433655.1 Pseudomonadota bacterium
GGGCCGCGGCCTCCGGGGAGGCCGGCGCAGATTCTCCCGGCGGATCGGGCTGTTGGGGCGGGAGGGGCGCGGCCTGTTGCATCCGGAAGATCGGCGCGTCGCGGCGCGGGGCCATCGGATCGGGGGCGGCCGCATCGGCCGGCGAAGCCGCGGTCGGATAGACGACCTCCGCCGGGGCCGGCTGGCCGCGCCCGCCCTGGTCGGGCAGGTATTCGGGGACCGGCCGCGCGGGCGGAGGAGGAGGAGGAGGAGGAGAGGCCGACGGCGGCGCCGCGGCGGGCGCGGTGGACGCAGGCGCGGGCGCGGGCGCGGGCTGGGGCGGGGCCGGGCGAAGCCAGGCGTTGGCCGGGGTCAGCGTCCGGCGAACCGGACCGGGGGCCGGGGTCAGGCCGCGCGGCGCGGTCTCGGGCGCGGCGACTCCGCCATGGGGGATGACGGGGTTGGGTCGGCGGACATCGCGGCGCACGGCTTGGGGATCGGCGGCCGGCGTGGACGGCGTCGGCGTCGCCTCGCTGCGGCCGGGCCAGGAAAGCAGGCGCGGACCCGACTGGGCCGAGGCGTCGTCCGCCAGCAGCAGGCCGCCGGCGGCGGACAGGACGGCGGCGAGGATCGAGGCGCGTCGCAAGGGCGGGCTCCGGGCGGAATCGGAAGGCGACGGTAGCGGTGCGTGGCTTAACCCGTCGCTAACGTGGGCCGCCGGTCAGCCCAGCCGGCGTCGGACGGCGGCCTCCGCGGCGCCCACCGCCAAGTTCAGGCCGAGCCCCATGATCATCAGGCACAGCAGGGCGGCCAGCATGTCGGCCGTGCGCAGGCGGTTGCCCGCCTCAAGCAGTCGCCAGGCCAGCCCCTGGGTGGCGCCCGAGCCGGAGACGAATTCGGCGACCACCGCGCCGATCACCGCCAGCCCGGCCGCGACCCGAAGGCCCTCGAGAATGAAGGGCAGGGCGGAGGGCAGGCGCAGGCGAAGCAGGCGTTGAACCGGCGAGGCGCCGTACAGGTCGAACAGCCGTTCGAGATCCGGATCGGCGGACTTCAGCCCCGTCAGCACGCCCGAGAACAGCGGAAAGAAGGCGACGGCGGCGGCGAGGGCCACCACCGCCCGGTCGGCATGGTCCAGTCCGGCCCAGATGATGACCAGCGGGGCGATCGCGACCACCGGCGTCACCTGCAGGGCCACGGCGAGTGGGCGGACGGCCCGCTCGGCTGGTCGGCTCAGCGAGACCGCCAAGGCCAGCCCGCCGCCGAGAACCAGCGAGACCACCAAGGCCTGGAAGGCCAGCCAGAAGGTGACGCCTGCGGAAGCGATCAGCAGGGGAGCTCGCTCCACGAGCGCCACCGCGACGGCGCTGGGCCGCGGCAGCAGGTAGGCGGGAACGGACAGGGCGCGGCAGGCGACCTCCCAGACGGCGAGCAGACCGGCGACGAGCAGGAGGGACGGGAGGGCGCGGGTCATGCCGGCGTCCGATCAGAGAGCGGCATGCTGGCGGCCAGCTCGGCGGCCAGATCCTCCACCGCCGAGCGGTAGGCGGGGTCGGCCCGCCACCCCTCGGGGCGCGGCAGGACGCCGGGCAGGTCCCGCTCGACCGCCACCTGCCCGCTGGCGGCGTCCAGGACCACGGCGCGATGGGCGAGGTAGACGGCCTCCTCGACGTCGTGGGTGACGAACACCATGGCCGGAGGCGGCGACTGCCGGGACCAGAGCCGGTGCAGATCCTCGATCAGGCGGCGGCGGGTGACGCTGTCGAGGGCGGCGAAGGGCTCGTCGAGGAGCAGCAGACCTGGGCGGGTGACGACCGCCCGGGCAAGGGAGGCGCGCATGGCCATGCCGCCTGACAGCTGCCGGGGCCGGGCGGTCAGGCGATCTTCGAGACCCACGGCGGCGAGGGCGGCAGCCGCCTGTCGCCCGGCCTCGACGCGGTCAAAGCCCGCGAGCTCCAGCGGCAGCGCGGTGTTGGCCCGGATATCGGCCCACGGCATTAGCGTCGGATTCTGGAAGACGAAGCCGATGCGGCCCTTGTCGGCGGCGACGGCCAAAGCGCCTTCAGCGGGCGTTTCCAATCGCGCGAGCAGGCGAAGCAGGGTCGACTTGCCGGCGCCAGAAGCCCCGACCAGGGCGACGATCTCTCCGGGCGCGATCTCCAGATCGACAGGGCCGATCGGTGGGCGGCCGGGATAGCGGACGACGATGCCCTGCAGGGACGCCAGCGCCGGGCCGGTCTCAGCCACGGCCCGGCAGGTACTGCGTCGTGAAGGCCTGGCGCCAGTCGAGGTTGGGTGGATAGACCCCGGCCGACGAGGTCACCTCGAAAAAGGCCTGCCAGCGTTCCGCCGTCATGGTCCCGAGGCCGTAGAGGGCGGCGTCGCCGCCGTCGACGATGCCGTATTCCTTCAACTTGGCGCGGGCCTGGTCGAGGACATCCTGGGTTATGTCCGGATTGTCGCGGCGGATGAGTTCGTCGGCCGCCTTGCCGTCGCCCTGGATGTAGTCGCGCCAGCCCTCGGCCGAGGCGGCGATGAAGCTGCGCAGCGCTCGCGCGTTGTCGCGGGCGAAGGCGTTCGGCGCGAGCACCATGGTGGCGTAGGAGGGATAACCCTCGTCGGCGAGCAGGAACACACGGGGGGTGAAGCCGCCCTGCTGCTCAACCGTGTAGGGCTCGCTGGTCAGATAGCCCTGCTGCACCGCCTGCTCGTTGGCGAGGAAGGGAGCGAGGTTGTAGTTGTAGGTCCGGACCTGGTCGTCGGTGAATCCGTACTTGGCCTTGAGCCAGACCCAGAAGGCGTCCCGGGCGGCGGTGGACAGCAGGAAGGGCCGGCCGGCGAGGTCGGCGATGCTCTCCAGCGCGGGGTCCGGGTGCGCCATGAGGACCTGCGGATCCTTCTGGAAGAAGGCGGCGACCGCCTTCACCGGCGCCCCCTCCTGGACCAGGTTCATCGGAATGAAGCTGTTGGAGCCCATGCCTAGTTCGACGGCGCCGGAGGCAAGCAGCTGCGGCACGTTGACCGAAGGGCCGCCCTGGATGATCTGGACGTTCAGCCCGCGCTTCTCGTAGGCCCCCGAGGCGAGGGCCTGGTAGAAGCCGCCGTGTTCGGCCTGGGCGCGCCAGTCGGTGGCGAAACGCAGGCGCACGCGGCCATCGTCATCGACAGGCGCTTCCGACCGCCCGCAACCGGCGAGAGCGGTGGTCGCCGCGAGGGCTCCGGCGCCGGCGATGACGGCGCGGCGCTGGGGCGATGAAGGGCGATTCCCGCGACGGTTCATGGCCTTGGTTTACGGCGGGGGCGGGGGGAAGGGAAGGGTTCCGCCAGAGGCGATCGGGGCGCACCCCGCTGGTCCTGACCCGTCTGGCAAGTCTCGTCTGTCTTGCCCGATGTCGCGGATGTCACGGCCGGGATGTCGGGGGTGTCCCGCCCGAAAAGTCTCGCCTGGAGAGGGGAATGGCCAGGGCTTTCAGCGCCGGCCTGCCGGAAACCCGGCCCCGGAATTGAGCGAGGGGACGAAGAGCACCGGCAAGCCGGATTTCCTCGTCCCCTCGCCAAGTCCGGGTTGGACTTGGCCATTGAGGTTCGGACCCTGGCCTCAGCGTCAGCAGGGCGAACCCCGGTGACGGTCGGCTGTATCC
>JAEYUE010000347.1 GCA_023433655.1 Pseudomonadota bacterium
GCCTGGTCCATGCCCGAGAGGTCCACCATCAGGCCTGGCGCAAGAATTTGCGGCGACGGGCGGCGCCGGTACGGGGAGGATGGCGGGTCGTGACAGTCGGCACGGTCGTCTCCTGAAGTCGGCAGGCGGGCGCGCTCGGGGGCCGCCTGGCGACGGCCCCCTCGCCCGATCATTCGGGCGGCGTGTGCCATTTCCGGCTGGTGTTCAGCTCGGTGAACGGGCCTTCCGCGATGGCGCGGGTCAGGCGACGGGCGTCGCCGAACCGCACCAGGCGGGATTTCGCCTGGGTCTTCATCGTCGTTTCCTTTGGTGATCGGCCTCTGGCAGGGACGCGTCGGGCGAGGCCTGAACCGCGCGCCGGGGCGCGGACGCTGGGTCCGCGTCCGTCACTCGCCCGGCGGGATGACGTAGAACCGCATCGGGTTGAGTTCGACGTACTCGCCGACGCTGACGGCGCGGGTCAGTCGGCGGGCGCCGCCGAAGCGGACGAGGCGGCTCTTCCTGGGCATGGTCGTGGTCATGGTCGTCTCCTCTTGAAGGTCGACAAGGTCGACGACGCACCATCAACGCCCGCGCGCCAATCGATTCAAACAGTATTGGGCGTGTATTCCGGAGGCGCGGGCTCCAGCCGCCTCAGGCGGGCCGAGAGCGAGCCCGCCGCCGCCCGCCATCGCGCGTAGTAGTCCTCGACCGCCGGCCCCTCCCCCGCGGCTTCGAGCGGCCCGTGCAGCCGACGCAGCGGCGCCAGCCGCTGATGCACGCGCTCGAAACTCTCCCGCAGCGGTTCGCTGCCCGCCCGCTCGACGACGTCCAGCATCCATCCTTCGACATCCGCATCGGTCCGGCCCTCGGGCGGACCGGCCGCGGCGAGCCGCGAGGCCAGTTCCACGTGGACAGCCTCGAGGTCCAGCAGACCGACGATGTCCTCCGTGGGAAGGGCGCGGGTGAAGTAGCCGGCTCCCCGGCGGTCCTCGATCAGACCTTCGCCGCACAGCCGCGACAGGGCCTCTCGGACCGGGCTGGTGCTGAGCCTGAGAGAATGTGCGATGTCCACGACGGCCAGATGCTGCCCGGGCGCCAGCCCCTCCGCCAGGGCGGTCCGCAGGCCCGACAGGGCCCGGCCGAACGGATCGCGGGTCCTCACGCCGCCGGCCCGTCCGCGCCACGCCCGTTATCTGCCAGCAGCGAACAGTAGATGGTCATGCCTATACTCGACCCGCAAGTTGTTTGCGCTCCGCCGCAAGCTTTTCTCCGGTCGCAGGCGGCGGCCTTCCATTTGGCGGCGCCGTGGGGCATTTTTCAACCGGTAGGCGTGCGGAGCAGGGGCTCCATGCCCTCGCGGACAGGAGGAGACCGTCGATCCATGGGCCGTGACGACCGCCCATCCTCCAGCGAGATTCTCTCCGCCAGTTTGCGTCTGATCCGGACGCAGCGGCGGATGAAGACGGCGGAGGTGGCGCGCGGCATGGGCATGGCCCTGCGGTCCTATGAACATTTCGAAGCCGGCGGTGGGAAGGTGAACCTGGAGCGCATTCATCGCTTCGCCGAGGTCACGAAGTCCGATCCCTACGCCATTCTCGCCGCCCTAGCGCTCGGATCGCCCGCCTTCGCGCTGCGCTGCGCGGACAACAAGCTGATGACCATTCTGATGGTGGCGCTGCAGGAACTCGACGAGGAGGCCGGCGACGCCATTGCGGAGCTGGACGCCCTGCCCATCATCAACGCCTTCACCAAGACGATGAAGGATCTGGCCGCCCAGTCCGTCCGCCGCGACGGCGCCGCCAACGCGTGGTTGAACGACCGGATCGGCCGCCTGATTCCGCCCACCGGAGCCGGCGACGCCTCCGATTGAAGATCTCCGGCCCGTAGAGGCGAGGTCGGAAACTTACGGGATCGCCGCAATATCTCGGTGGTGATTCCATCGACGGCATGTCCGTGTCGCGTTGTTCAGAAGCCCGCCCGTCCGACAGCATCGATCGCCTGTCGGAGCGACAGAAGACTTGCCTGGCGCTCGCCGGGGAAGGCTTGAGCTCGGCGCGCATAGGCGAGCGCCTCGGACTGTCGTCCCGGACCGTCGACGAACATCTCCTGCTCGCCTGCCGCGCCCTGGGCGTCCGCACCCGCGTCCAGGCCGTGGCGCGCCTGGCGGCGACCGCCCGACGTGACGCCGAACCGCGCTCCTTTCTCATCTGACCCGTAGACCTTCGGCGCCCTGCGTGCGGGTCGCGCCGGGAGCCCGAAAGCCGTCTTCTCGCCTGCAACCGGAGCCCGCCGATGCTGGACCTGAACGCCATTCTCAGCCTGTCGCTCGCCTGCGCCCCTGGCGTTGCGCCCGAAACCCTGGCCGCGATCGCCTATACGGAAAGCCGCTTCGATCCCCTCGCGATCGGCGTCAACGCCGGACCTCGGCCGGCCCGCCGTGCCCGGGATGCGGCGGATGCGGCGAGGATCGCGAAGGACCTCCTGGCGCGCGGCGCCAACCTCGATCTCGGCGTCGCCCAGATCAACAGCGGCAATCTCGACTGGCTGAATCTGTCGGTGGAGGCCGCCTTCGACCCCTGCCGGAATCTCGAGGCGGCCGGACGGGTGCTCCGCGCCGGCTATCGTCTGGCGCCGCGGGAGCGGCCGCAGGCCGCGCTGCGCCGCGCGGTGTCCCGCTACAACACGGGCCATCCGACGCGCGGGTTCGCCAACGGCTATGTGGCGCGCGTCGAGGCCGCCGCCGCGCGTCTCGGCCTGTCGGCCCCCACTGAGCCCGTCCGCCCGGCCCCGACGATGCCCGCGCCGGCCGGCCCTGCGTCCGAAGCCGAACCCGCGACCTGGGACGTGTTCGCCCGGGCGCGGCGGAGCGACCTCCTCGCCTTCGCCCCGGACACGCCTTCCTGGAGTCTCTTCCGATGATCCCGCCTTCCCTCTCCCGGCGCGCCGGCGCCGGCGCCGCCGTCGCCCTGGTGATGACCTTCGGCCTGGCCACGCCGGCCTTCGCCTCCGCCAACGTCGAGGGTCTGCTGCAGAATGTGGTGGACATGCTCACGGGCAATACGGCCCGGCTGCTGGCCATTCTCGCCGTCGTCGTCGTGGGCATCCTCTGGATGTTCGGCCTGTTCGACCTGCGTCGCGCGGCGATCGTCGTTCTCGGCATCGTCGTCGTCTTCGGCGCGGCCGAGATCGTCAACCTCATCACCGGCGGGGCCTGATCGTGCGCGGCCTCGTCTTCCCCCTCATCGGCTTCGGCGTCTGCGGAGCGACCCTGGTCGGCCTTCGGCTGCGCGGCCTGATCGGCCACCGGCAATTCGCCGCTCTCGGGGCCGCGGTGTTGGGGGCGGCTGTCGTCGGCGCCTGGGCGGAGCTTGGCCATGGCTGAGGAACGCCTGATCGACGAGCCCCTGTTCCTCGCCTGCACCCGCCCGGCCATGGTCATGGGCGTGCCGATGGAGGCGATGGGCGTCAACGTCATCCTCTCCGGCGTCGCTTTTCTCGTCGGCGGAAGCCTGCTCTATCTGCTGGTCGCCCCGGCCCTCCATCTGGTCTTCCGCGCGATCTGCAAGGCGGACCACAACGCCTTCCGGCTGTTGCTGGTCTTCGTCGACACCAAGGGGCGCAGCCGCAACGGCGCGATCTGGGGCGGCAGTTCGTCCACGCCCCTGCCGCTCGTCCGCCGCTACCGCGCCTCAGAGCTGCGTCGTGGCTGACGGACCCGCCCTGTCCCGCCGAGGGCGCGACCCGAGCGTCCACGCGGCCCTGCCTTACGCCCGCCACGTCAGCGACGCGGCGATCGTCCTGGACAGCGGCGCCCTGATGGTCGCCTTCCAGCTCGACGGCGCGGCCTACGAGACCGCAGACGTCACCGACCTCAACGACTGGCACGTCAAGCTGAACCAAGCCTGGCGCAACCTGGCCGACGACCGGCTGGCGGTCTGGCATCACATCGTGCGCCACACGGTGGAGCCCCCGCGCCGGAGCGGCTACCGCTCCGCCTTCGCCGCGGAGCTGGGCGCGGCCTACGACGACCGGATCGCGACCCGGCGGCTGTGGACCAACAGCCTGTTCGTCTTCCTCGTGCTCCATCCCGGACGCGACGCCGGCGACCGGGCCGCGGCCATGCTGCACCGTTGGAGGCCCGCCGGACGACGCTCCCCCGACGCCCTGCACGGCGCGCTCACGCGGATCGAGGAGGCGGCCCGCGACCTGCGCCAGTATTTGCAACGCTATTCGCCACGCCCGCTCGGACTCGTGGTGCGTGACGGCCTGTGGTTCTCCGAACCCATGGAGGCCCTGCGGCTGGTGTTGACGGGCCGCCCCGGACCCCAGCCGCTGGTGCACGGCCACCTCGGCGACGCCCTCTACACCGTGCGGGCCATCTTCGGGCGCGAGACCCTGGAGCTTCGGGACGTCGCGGACGCCCGCTTCGGAGGCATCCTGGCGGTCAAGGAGTATCCCGCATCGACGCGCCCCGGCCTCTGGGACGCGCTGCTCACGGCGCCCTTCGGCTTCGTGGCCAGCCAGTCCTTCGCCTTTCTCTCCAAGCCGTCGGCCCGGGCGGTGCTCGAACGCAAGCAGAACCAGATGGTGTCGGCGCGCGACCGCGCGGCGTCACAGGTGCAGGGTCTGGACGCGGCGCTGGACGACCTGGTCTCGAACCGGTTCGTCATGGGCGAGCACCAGGCCTCGGTGCTCGTGCTCGCCGACACCAGTGTCGCCCTGGGGTCGCACCTGTCCAAGGCCCGGGCCCTGATGGCGGAGGCCGGACTGGTCGTGGCCCGCGAGGATCTCGGCCTCGAGGGCGCTTTCTGGGCCCAGTTTCCCGGAAACTTCTCCAAACGCACCCGTCCGGCGGCGATCACCTCGCGCAACTTCGCGGCGCTCGCGCCCTTCCACGCCCATCCCGTGGGCCGGGCGCACGGCGCCCACTGGGGCGAGGCCGTGGCCCTGCTGCGCACCACGGCCGGTTCGCCCTACTGGTTCAACTTCCACCTCGGCGACCTCGGCCACACCTTCATCTGCGGCCCCTCGGGCTCCGGCAAGACGGTCGTCCAGAACTTCATGCTGGCCCAGCTGGAGCGCTTCGACGTCCAGCAGCTGTTCATCGACAAGGATCGCGGCGCCGAGATCTTCGTGCGGGCGTGCAACGGGACCTATCTGACCCTGCGCAACGGCGAGCCGACGGGCTTCGCGCCGTTCCGCGCCCTCGCCCCTTCGCCGGCCAACCGCGCCTTCCTCGGCCGGCTGGTCCGCTCTCTCGTCGAACGTCCGGACGAGCCGCTCCCGGCCCCCGAGGCGCGGGCGATCGACGAGGGCGTGGCCGCGCTCGAGGCCCTGCCGCCCGAGCGCCGCTCGATCGCGGCGTTGCGCAGCCTGCTGGGCCAGAGCGACGCCTCGGGGGTCGGCGCGCGTCTCGAACGATGGGCGCGCGGCGGCCCGCTCGGCTGGGTCCTGGACAACGAGGCCGACGCCCTCGATCTCGGCGCGCGCTTCGCCGGGTTCGACATCACCCAGCTCCTCGACAATCCCGAGGTGCGCACGCCCGCGATGCTCTATCTCTTCCATCGCATCGGGCAGCGGACGGACGGCCGCCGGCTGGTGCTGGATATCGACGAGTTCTGGAAGGTGCTGGGCGACCCCGCCTTCACCGATCTCGCCCAGGACGGCCTGAAGACTTGGCGCAAGCAGAACGCCTTCATGGTCTTCGGCACCCAGTCGCCGGCCGACGCGCTCCGTTCGCCCATCGCCCACGCGATCCTGGAACAGTGCGCCACCCGGATATTCCTGCCCAACCCGCACGGCCAGGCCCGGGACTACATCGACGGCTTCGGCCTCACCCGCGAGGAGTTCCGCCTCGTCCGCGAGGCGCTGACGCCGGAGTCGCATCGCTTCCTGATCAAGCAGGGCCACGACAGCGTGGTCGTCGAACTGGACCTGACCGGCCTGGACGACCTGCTGGCGGTCCTCTCGGGCCGCGCGGAGACGGTGGCCCTGCTCGAGACCCTGCGCCGGGAGGTGGGCGAGGACTACGCCGCCTGGCGCAATCGCTTCCATATCGAAAGGAGACGCCTGTGACCCCCTCCCTCCGAACCGCGGCCGCCCTCGCCGCTCTCGTTCTCGCCGCCGTCGCCCCCTCCGCCATGGCCCAGCAGATCGTTCACGATCCTCGGGCCCTGGCCCAGATGATCGAGGAGGCCCGCACGACCGTGCAGCAGCTGCGCGCCCTGCAGGCCCAGGTCGAACAGGGCCGGCAGTTGCTCGACAGCCTCAACGACGTCTCCGACGTGAACGCCCTGGCGAGGGAGCTGGGCCTCCCGGAGGTGCGCACGCCCCTGCCCGATCTCGCCTCGCTCCGCGCCGCGGCGAACGGTGATCTCTCCGCGCTGGGCGCCCTGGCCGACCGGGCCACGGCGATCCGCCGCGAGACGCGTCTGTATCAGCCTCCGGGCGGAGAGGTCGGCGCGGCGGAAGCCTTCTACCGGGACGCGCTGGAGCGCGCGGGCGCCCGCACCGCCCGGGACCTGGCGCTCGGCGAGGCCGTCGGCCGTTCGGCCGACCGGCGAAGGGACGGCCTGGAGACCCTCCGCTCCGCCCTCGATACGGCGCCCACCGCCCGGGCCGTGATGGACCTGGAGGCTCGCCTGGCGGCCGAAGAGGCTTTGATCGCCAACGAGCAGGTCCGGCTGCAGGGTCTGGCGATCACCCAGGCGGCCGAAGGCCGGCTGGAGGAACAGCGGGCGCGAGAACAGGCCCAGGCCGCGCGAAGTGCGCGGATGCAGGCCTACGAGAGGACTTTCGAGTGAAACGGCTCGTCCTCCTGGCGGGTCTGGCGGCCCTCGCCGCGTGCGAGCCTCGCGCCCGCACGGTCGGGGAT
>JAEYUE010000026.1 GCA_023433655.1 Pseudomonadota bacterium
GTGATCTGCTGCACGCCGACGACCACAAAGGCGGTCGCCAGAGCGGCGCCCAAAATCTTGTTCCACTTCAGATCGCCGCTCATGCGCGTCGTCGCATCCCGTTCCTGAGGCCCGGCCGAAGGAGGCGGTCGGGCGAATTCTTGCGTGGGCGTCTCTTACACGCTAGCGCGGCCTTCGCAACCGGCCCCGGCGTCTCAGGCGACATCCCGGGGTCGCAGGCAGGAAGCCGACCATGAATCCCCTCGTCCTGATCCCGGCCCGGATGGCCGCCACCCGCCTGCCCGGCAAGCCGCTGGCCGACATCGGCGGCCAGCCGATGATCGTGCGGGCCTGGCGCCAGGCCGCCGCCTCGGACCTGCCCGTCGCCGTCGCCGCCGGCGACCCCGAGATCGTCGAGGCGGTCGAGGCGGCGGGCGGCCGCGCCATCCTCACCGACCCGGACCTGCCCTCCGGCTCCGACCGCATCCGCGCCGCCCTCGACGCCCTCGATCCCGAGGGCCGCCATGACGCGGTGATCAACCTGCAGGGCGACATGCCGTTCGCCGACCCGGGCCTCGCCCGCGCCTGCGCCGACCTGCTGGCGGCCGAGCCGGCCTGCGACATCGCCACCCTGGTCGCGCCCGAGGCCGATCCGTCCGACCGCGCCAACCCCGATGTGGTCAAGGCCGTGCTGGCGCTGCAACCAGGCGGCCGCCACGGCCGCGCCCTCTACTTCACCCGCTCGACCCTGTATGGCGACGGACCGGTCTGGCGGCACATCGGCCTGTACGGCTATCGCCGGGAGGCCCTGATGCGCTTCTGCGCCGCCCCGCCCTCGCCGCTGGAGAAGCGCGAGAAGCTGGAGCAGCTCCGAGCCCTCGAGATGGGCCTGCAGATCTGGGCGACGGTCATCAACGCGGCGCCCTTGTCGGTCGACAGCCCCGCCGATCTGGAAGCCGCCCGGGCGCTGGCCTGACCGCCCCCGTCCCGTGAGGTTCCGTCAGATGCGCGACCGCCGCGTCTGCGTCAGGTTGCGACCATCAGGACATTGCCGGAACCAGCGTTCGCTGACACCGTCCAGCTTTGGTCACAGGAGCACTCCCATGCTGCAGACCCTCGCCGCGGCGGCCCTCGCCCTCGTCGTGCTCGCCGGACCGGCCGTCGCCCAGGACGCCGGGAACATCGTCGCCGCCCAGCTGGACGCCGTCACCAATGACCTCGGCCTGACGGCGGGCGCACGCGTCACCGGCCGCCTGGCCGCGGGCCGGGCGGAAACCGTGCGGCTCGAGGCGGCGGGCGGCGACCTCTACTTCATCGGCGCGTGCGACAGGAACTGCAGCGACGTCGACCTGATCGTCCGCGATTCCTCGGGCCGCGAAATGGGCCGCGACCTCGAGCTCGACGACGTCCCCATCGTCAGGCTCTCGGGGGCGGCGGCCGGCCGCTACACCGTCGAGGTGTCGATGGTCACCTGCACCGGCGAGTGCGAATGGGGCGTCGGCGTCTTCCGCTAGAGGTCGAACCCGTCCACCCAGGCGGTGATCAGCGTCCGCGCGATGGCGATGCCGGCGGGCGCCTTGATCTCCGGGTGGGCCCCGTCCAGCACCGCCCGCGCCTCCGCCCGGGTCAGCCAGGCCACCGCCTCGAGCTCGGTCTGGTCCGGGCGCGCGTCCTCGCTGTCGACCTCGCAGACCAGGCCGATCATCAGCTGCGACGGGAACGGCCACGGCTGGCTGGAGTGATAGCGCACCGCCGTGACGGTCAGCCCCGCCTCCTCCTCGACCTCGCGGGCGCAGGCCTCCTCGATCGTCTCGCCGGGCTCCAGAAAGCCGGCCAGCGCCGACATCCGCCCCTCGGGCCAGCTGGCCTGCCGGCCCAGCAGGCAGCGCGGCTCGTCGCCGCCGCGATAGACCGGCAGCATGATGGTCACCGGATCGACGCGCGGGAAATGCTCGGTCCGGCAGGCCGGGCAGATGCGTTTCCAGCCGCCGCAGGCGTCCTCGCTCATCGTCCCGCAGGCGGCGCAGAAGCCGTGCCGCCGTCGCCAGTCGAACAGCGACTTGGCCGTCCCCGCCATGGCCGCGTCCGGCCCCGGCAACAGGGCCGCCGCCGCGCGCATCTCGTGGAACTCGCCGACGCCGCGCAGCGGCCCTGTCGTCGGGTCGAGCGAGCCCTCCATCTCGACCGCGAACACCGGCGCACCCTTCCACAGGCCGAGGAACAGCTCCCGGTCCAGCGCCACCGCCCGGGCGTGCGCCATCGGCAGCCAGGCCAGCCGCGGCTCGCCCCCCGCCTCCAGCAACGGCCGGCCCTCCCACAGCACCAGGGCCAGGGCCTCCGGATCGGCCGCCCGCTCCGCCACCCACACCGGATCGCTCCTCAGCTCTCCCGCCCGATCGAGCGGATTGCCGGCGAAGGTGTTCAGGACGGGGAGAGCCATGCGCCGTCTCTAGCAAGGCGGCGCTTGCATCGGCGAGCCGGAATCGTCATATCCCCGGTCGGAGATCGCGGGCGAAGGCTTCGCCAACCTGGTCAGGGCCGGAAGGCAGCAGCCACAACGAATCCCCCTTCGGGTCGCGGTCTCCACCTGCTCCCAAAGGGCTTCCGGCGCAGTTCAGTCCCGCGCTCGCGGTGCGGCCAGAAGCAGGCCGATCATGTCCTCATCCTCGATAACGGCGGCCATGTAGACCTTGCGGGTGCGGACCATCTCGCTGACCTGGCTGTCCTCGACGTCGACAAAGGCGCTTTCGTCCCGGAAGCCGTCACCCTGACGGGAGAACAGGAAGGCAGGGGCCTCTTCGATTTCCACTGGCGCAACCCCAAGATCTCGCTGCAGTCGGGCTCTGAGGGCCGAAGCATCGCCCCCTAGGGTGAACACCATGCAGATATCAACGTAGATGTCGGATATGCCGAAGGTCTGATCGCCATCGGCCCATCCTGTCACCAGCGATTCGAAGTCGGCGGGAGGCGCCTTATCGGAGAGACCCGCGAGATCGATGTTGGTGAACATCGCCGCATCGCGGATATCGGACGAGAACAGTGCGATGATCTCGGGCGGGGCTGCATACCAGCCTTCCGCCTTGATCCCTTGGCCTGCGACCGACCTGTCCGCATTGGTGGCCAGACACGTATCGACGAAGGTCTGGTACGGCTCTGCGGCCGCGGGCGAGGCGGCCAGCGACAGCGCGCAGGCCACACCGGCCATGCTCAATCGAAACATCAGCACCTCCCCCGCGCCCCCGGGGGGCGTCCGCAACCTTAACAGGCGCCGCGGCGGCGGCAACACAGTGATCCACCGGCGGCTGTCGCGAAGGGGGTGCGCGGTTCCGCCCTCCCGCGCTAAGACGATGTCATGAGCGACGTGGACCCGAGTCTCGAAGGCCCTCCGTGGGAGGAGGACGCGCCCGAAGCCGAAGAGCGCGATCCCAACACCGACGACATGTTCGGCGCGCCCGAGCCCGCCGGCATGCGCGAGGCCGAGGCCGCGGCCGCCCCCGTCCAGGCCGCGCCGGCCCCAAAACGAGCCCCCGCCGACGCAGCCCCCGCACCTGCCGACGACGGCGAGGCCTACACCGTCCTCGCCCGCAAATAC
>JAEYUE010000044.1 GCA_023433655.1 Pseudomonadota bacterium
TCAGGAACTTCTCGAACACGGTGCGGATCGAGGCGATGTTGGCCTGGATGGTCTCGTCGGTCAGCTGCGGCCGCGAGGCGTCCTTGCCGGTCGGGTCGCCGACCTTGGTGGTGCCGCCGCCCATCAGGACGATCGGCTTGTGGCCGGCCTGCTGCAGGCGGCGCAGCATCATGATCTGGATCAGGCTGCCGACGTGCAGCGAGGGGGCGGTGGCGTCGAAGCCGATGTAGCCGGTGACGATGCCGCTCGCAGCGGCTTCGTCGAGCTCGGCCGGGTGGGTGATCTGGTGGATATAGCCGCGGTCCCGGAGCCTGCGCAGGAAGTCGGACTTGAAGGCGGGCTCGGCGGTCATGGGCGGGGATCAGGCTTGGCTTGGGAGGGAAGGGGCGTGTAGCACGGTCGCCGCCCGGCCCGAAACGCCCGCCGTTCCCTTGCTTTCGTCATTCGGGCGAAGCGCAGCGAAGACCCGGAACCCAGCGGCGGGCGCGAGCGCGAACCTGTCGGGAGCGCTGATCGCCCCGATCGGCTCAGCTGGCCACAGCCGGTTTTTCGCCGCCGTCGCGGCGCCGCTGGGTCCCGGATCGCGCCGCTTCGCGGCTTGTCCGGGATGACGAAAGGATATGAGCGGTCGTCTCGACGGCGGGTCGGCCGATGGCGTCACCGCAAGGCTCGTGGCAGACAGGTCGAATGCACGTCCTGACGCCTCATCCGACTACGGGCCCGACGCCGGTGGACCGGATCGAAGTCCAAGTCGAGCGTCTTGGTGAGGCAGGCCTGAAGCTGCGTTATCAAGTGTTCGGAGACCTGACCCGGCTGAAGGCCCCCGACGTCGAGCGCGCGGGCCGGACCGACGGCCTGTGGCGGAGCACCTGTTTCGAGGCCTTCGTGAAGCCCGAGGGCGGCGAGGGCTATCTGGAGTTCAATTTCGCCGGGCTTCAGTGGGCGACCTACCGCTTCTCAGGCTATCGGGAAGGGATGGCTGAAGCCGCCGTGGAGCCGTGGGTCATCGAAGGATCGCTTCGAGACGGTTCGCTCTCGGCCGAAATCGGACCCGGCCGCATGGCGCACCCGCACCTCCCTGCGCCCGCGTGGCGGATCGGCCTCTCCGCCGTCATCGAGGACATCGACGGCGCCATCTCCTACTGGGCCCTGGCGCATCCGCCGGGTAAGCCTGACTTCCATCACCCCGATTCATTCGCGCTGGTCCTGCCGGCGCCGGAGGCCCCATGAAGTTCGGCATCGACCGTCTGCTGACCGAGCTGGAGCTATCGCAGGCGCTGCGCGGGCGGCGGGTCGCCCTGCTCGGGCATCCGGCCTCGGTCACGGCGGAACTGACGCATTCGCTGGATGCGCTGGCGGCGCACCCGGACATCGAGCTGACGGCCGCCTTCGGGCCGCAGCACGGCATGCGCGGCGACCTGCAGGACAATATGATGGAGAGCCCGGACGAGACCGACGCCCGGCTCGGCATCCCGGTGTTCAGCCTCTACGGCGAGGTGCGGCGCCCCACCGACGCCTCGATGGAGACCTTCGACGTCCTGCTGGTCGACCTGCAGGACCTCGGCTGCCGGATCTACACCTTCGTGACGACCCTGCTCTACGTGCTCGAGGCGGCGGCGAAGCACGGCAAGGCGGTGTGGGTTCTGGACCGTCCCAACCCGGCCGGGCGGCCGGTCGAGGGGCTGACGCTGCGGCCGGGCTGGGAGAGCTTCGTCGGGGCCGGGCCGATGCCGATGCGGCACGGCATGACGCTGGGGGAGATGGGGCGGTGGTTCATCGACCAGCACAACCTCGATCTGGAGTACCGCATTGTCGAGATGCAGGGCTGGGCGCCGGAGGCGGGTCCGGGCTTCGGCTGGCCGCTGGGCGAGCGCAGCTGGATCAACCCCAGCCCCAATGCGCCCAATCTGTGGATGGCCCGCGCCTACGCCGGCACCGTGATGCTGGAGGGGACGACCCTTTCGGAGGGTCGCGGCACGACCCGGCCGTTGGAGCTGTTCGGGGCGCCCGACCTCGACGCCCGGGCGGTGATCGCAGAGATGCAGTCGCTGGCGCCGCAATGGCTGCAGGGTTGCCGGCTGAGGGACGTCTGGTTCCAGCCGACCTTCCACAAGCACGTCGGCCAGCTGTGCGCCGGGGTGCAGATCCACGTCGACGACCCGGCCTACGACCACGCCGCCTTCCGGCCGTGGCGGCTGCAGGCGCTGGCCTTCAAGGCGATCCGGTGGCTGCAGCCCGACTACCCGCTGTGGCGGGACTTCCCCTACGAATACGTCTTCGACCGGCTGGCCATCGACGTCATCAACGGCGGTCCCGGTCTGCGCGAATGGGTTGACGACGCGGCCGCGACGCCCGCCGACCTCGACGCCCTGACCCTGCCCGACGAACAGGCGTGGGAAGACCAGCGCCGGCGCTTCCTTCTGTACTGAGGCTGACAGTTTGTCGCGTTGCCGGGCGGTGCGCCGGCGCCTAGTCTGATCCTCGCGGACCGGGCCCCTCTGGCGACCATGTGGTCGTGATGTCGGTCCGCATCGAGCGTGCTCGATGCGTGACAGGGCCCCGCCGTTTCCCGTCCCGGTCAGGCATCGAGCCGCTCCCCACAGAGGAGACGACCGATGCTGCATATCCAGCTGTACCGCGCCCGCCGCGACCACGCCCGCCTGGGCCATCTGATCGATCTGGAACAGCGCCGGCGCCAGCCCGACGCCTTCCGGCTCGCCGAGCTCAAGAAGCGCAAGCTGGCGGCGCGCGACCGCGTCGCGGCCCTGGAGGCGCGCCAGGCCGACGCCTCCGCGGCGCCGCCGCAGACCGCCTGACCGCTCGCTGACCTTCCGGAACCGATCGCATGGAATTCCTGCTCGCCGAGTGGCTCGGCAAGCCGGCCTGGATGTGGCTGGCCTTCATGACCGTGGTCGTCGCCCTCCTGGCGCTCGACCTCGGCGTCCTGCACCGCGACCAGCACGAGATCGGGGTGCGTGAAAGCCTGCTGCTGTCGGGCATGTACATCGCCATCGCCCTGGCTTTCGGCGGCTGGGTGTGGTGGGAGCTCGGGCGGCAGTCGGGCATCGAATACCTGACCGGCTTCGCCGTCGAGAAGAGCCTGGCGATGGACAATGTCTTCGTCATCGCCATGATCTTCGGCTACTTCGCCATCCCGCGGGCGCTGCAGCACCGGGTGCTTTTCTGGGGCATCCTCGGCGTCATCGTGTTGCGCGCGCTGATGATCGGCGCCGGCGCGGCGCTGGTCAGCCAGTTCGGCTGGGTGCTCTACGTCTTCGCCGCCTTCCTGGTGCTCACCGGCGTCAAGATGTTCTTCGCCGGCGAGGGCCATGGCGACGTCGGCGACAATCCGATGGTCCGCTGGATGCGCCGGCGGCTGCGGGTCACCGACGTCCTGCACGGCCAGAGGTTCTTCGTGCGCCAGCCGGACGCGCGCGGGCGCATGGTCTGGTGGGCGACGCCGATGTTCCTGGCCCTGGTGATGATCGAGATCGCCGACGTGATCTTTGCGGTCGACTCCGTGCCGGCGATCTTCGCCATCACCACCGACCCCTACGTCGTCTACACTTCCAACATCTTCGCCATCCTCGGCCTGCGGGCGCTGTACTTCGCCCTGGCCGCGGTGATCCACCGCTTCGCCTATCTGAAGCAGGCGCTGGCGGTGCTGCTGGTGTTCATCGGCGGCAAGGTGTTCGTCGCCGACCTGACCGGGCTGGGGAAGATCCCGCCGGAGTGGTCGCTGGCGATCACCGCGCTGATCCTCGCCACCGGCGTGATCTGGTCGCTGTGGAAGACGCGGGGGGAGGCGGAACGAGCCGCCTGACGGGGTTGTCGACGGCCCACAACCTGCCACGATCCTTGGGCCAGATGCACTCACCTGAGGTTGTGCCGGGGATGCCTCCATGATCGTCGCCCTGTTGTTCGCTGTCGCCTTGGCCGTCCAGGACCCGGCCGGTCTCAGCCCGGAGGCGCGGGCGCTGATTGCGCCGGTGGCCGAGGCGATCGCGGCGGAGGAGGCGCGGCAGGCCGCCCTCCCGCCGCCGGCGGATGTGCGGGAGCGGCTTGAGCGGATGGGACAACTCGATCAGGCGGGCCGCCGGGCCGCGGTCAGGGTCGACCTGAGCCGCCTTCCAGAGAGCGAAAGGGCGGCTGCCTCAAGCGCGCTGCGCGCCTCGATCGCAGCCATGGACGACCGCCTGTTGGCGGAACTCCTGCCGCTGGTTCCCGAGTCGGGCTGGTTCACGCCCGATGAGTACGGGGAGAAGGCTTCCAACGCCGCCTTCCTCATCATCCAGCACTCCGACATCGAACAATGGCGGCGCTTCGTGCCCTTGCTGGAGCCGCTCGCCCTCGCTGGCGAGATCGACGGCCAGGACTACGGGCTGATGTACGACCGGCTCGCCATCAGCGAGGGGCGGCTGCAGCGCTATGGCACCCAGGTGACCTGCACGGCCGGGAAGTATGTGATCGACTGGGGCAACATCGAGGACCCGGAGAACGTCGAGGCGCGCCGCAGGGCCCTCGGCTTCCCCTGGACACTGACGGAGTATGCGCAGTCGTTCGCCGACTATCCGCCGTGCGAGGAGGAATTCCGCTAGCCCGGCCTCAGGCCGGCTTTTCGGCCAGCCGCTTGTCGAGATAGGCGCCGACGCGGCGTTCGACGGCGTCGAGGTGGTCCTGCCAGAAGTGGCTGGCGCCTTCCTCGAGCTCGTAGTCGATGACGATGCCCTTCTGGGTGCGCAGCTTGTTGACCACGCGCTCGACCTCGACCGGCGGCACGATGGTGTCGGCCGTGCCGTGCAGGAACAGGCCCGAGGCGGGGCAGGGGGCGAGGAAGCTGAAGTCGTACATGTTCGACGGCGGCGACACCGAGATGAAGCCGTCGGTCTCGGGCCGGCGCATCAGCAGTTGCATGCCGATGTAGGCGCCGAACTGGTAGCCGGCGACCCACGTCTGGCTGGCGGCGGGATTGGAGGCCTGCAGCCAGTCGAGAGCCGTAGCCGCGTCGGCCAGTTCGCCGATGCCGGAATCGAACTCGCCCTGCGATTTGCCGACGCCGCGGCTGTTGTAGCGCAGGGTGGCGAAGCCGCGCTTGACGAACAGCTGGTACAGGGTCACCGCCACCGGATTGTTCATGTGCCCGCCCGCCTTGGGATGCGGATGCAGGATCAGGGCGATCGGGGCGTTCGGGCGCTTGCCCGGCGAATAACGGCCTTCGATGCGGCCAGAGGCCCCGGGCAGGATGACTTCAGGCATGGGCGGCGCGGATTCCCGTGTTCAAACATCATTTCGCAGCTGCGTAATACTTGACCGCATGGGTAGGACTTTCTAAGTCCGCCCTGCGCGCGGGCGCTGATGCGAAGGCGCGGGTTCTAGCACAGGACCCCTGAAAAGCGCGCGATTTTTGCGGGTGGCGCGATGCGACTGTCGACCAAGGGACGATACGCCGTGATGGCGATGGCTGATCTGGCCAAGAACGGCCGCGGCGCCGACGGATCGAGCCGCGCGGTATCGCTGGCCGAGATCGCCGCACGGCAGGAGATTTCGCTGAGCTATCTCGAGCAGTTGTTCGCCCGGCTGCGCAAGAGCGGGCTGGTGCAGAGCGTGCGCGGCCCCGGCGGCGGCTACCGCCTCGCCAAGGGGGCGCAGGACACGGTGGTCGCCGAGATCGTGCTGGCGGTGGACGAACCGATCCGGGCGACCCGCTGCGTGGCGCATTCCTCGCCCAAGGGCTGCATGATGGGCGGCGAGCGCTGCATCACCCACAATCTGTGGGAGGATCTGGGGGCCGAGATTCACGCCTATCTGGCTGGCGTGTCGCTGGAGGACGTGGTGCTGAACCGCACCGGCGCGCGCCGGCGGATGAGCGCCCCGGCGGCCATGGGAGCGGCGGCGTGAGCGTCTACCTCGATTACAACGCCTCGGGCCTGGTGCGCCCGGAGGTCCGCGAGGCCATGGCAGAGGCGCTGGCCGATGGCGGCAACCCCAACGCCGTGCACGCCGCGGGTCGGCGGGCGCGGGCGCGGGTGGAGAACGCCCGGGCCAAGGTCGCCGATCTGGTCGGGGCCGATCCGACGGCCATCATCTTCTCCTCCGGCGGGACGGAGTCCAACGCCCAGGCCGTGGCCAGCGGGCTGGCGGCCGGCTGCGAGCGGGTGATCGTCTCGGCGACCGAGCATCCGTGCGTGGCCGAGGCGGCCGCCGTCTCGGGCGTGCCGGTCGAGGTGCTGCCGGTGGACGGGAACGGCGTGGTCGACCTCGCCTGGCTGGCCGACGCCCTGAAGCGGCCGGGCCGGCCGCTGGTGGCCATCCATCACGCCAACAATGAGAGCGGCGTGATCCAGCCGATCGCCGAGGCGGCCCAGTGGATCCGCGCCGCGGGCGGCTGGCTGCACGTCGACGCCATCCAGTCGGCGGGCAAGATCCCGGTCGACATGCGCGCGCTGGACGCCGACAGCCTGACCCTGTCGGCGCACAAGCTGGGCGGTCCGCAGGGCGTCGGGGCGCTGGTGCTGAAGGCCGGGCGCGAGGCGGTCAAGATCCTGCACGGCGCCGGACAGGAGCGCGGCCTGCGCGCCGGCACCGAGAACACCCCGGGCATCGTCGGCTTCGGCGTGGCGGCGGAGTGCGCCGCGCGCGACCTGTCCCCCGCCATGGCGCACGCCAGCTGGCGCGACGCTGCCGAGGCGAAGGTCAAGGCCGCCGGCGCGACCATCGTCGGGGAGGCCTCGCCACGCCTGCCCAACACCCTGTTCATGGCCGTCGAGGGCTGGGACAGCCCGCAGCAGCTGATCACGCTGGATCTCGCCGGGGTGATGATCTCGGCCGGCAGCGCCTGCTCGTCGGGCAAGACGAAGCCGTCGAAGACCATGCTGGCCATGGGGCTGGCGCCGCTGGCCACCGGCGCCGTGCGCGTCTCGGGCGGCTGGGGGACGACAGAACAGGACTGGATCCGCTTCGCCGACGCCTGGGTCGCGGCGTGGCAGAAGCACAGCGCGCGCCTGAACGAGCGCGCGAAGGAAGTCGCGTAATCATGGCCGCCGTCAAGGAAACCGTCGAAGCCGTCGCCGCGCTGGAGAAGTATGCGCACGGCTTCACCTCGGACATCGAGCAGGAGTTCGCGCCCAAGGGTCTGAACGCCGACATCGTCCGCTTCATCTCCGAGAAGAAGGGCGAGCCGGCGTGGATGCTGGAGTGGCGGCTGGCCGCCTTCGAGCGCTGGCAGGCCATGGAGGAGCCCACCTGGGCCTCGGTCCGCTACGACCCGGTCGACTATCAGGACCTGTACTACTACGCCGCGCCGAAGAAGAAGGCGGGGCCGAAGAGCCTCGACGAGGTCGATCCCGAGCTGCTTGAGGTCTACGCCAAGCTGGGCATCCCGCTGAAGGAGCAGGAGGTGCTGGCCGGCGTCGAGGGCGCGCCCAAGGTGGCGGTGGACGCCGTGTTCGACAGCGTCTCGGTGGTGACCACCTTCAAGAAGGAGCTGGCCAAGGCGGGGGTGATCTTCCTGCCGATGAGCGAGGCGATCCGTGAGCATCCCGAACTGGTTCGCCAGTACCTCGGTTCGGTCGTGCCGGTGTCCGACAACTACTTTGCCGCCCTGAACAGCGCGGTCTTCTCGGACGGCTCGTTCGTCTATGTGCCGCCGGGCGTGCGCTGCCCGATGGAGCTGTCGACCTATTTCCGCATCAATGCGTCCCAGACGGGCCAGTTCGAGCGCACCCTGATCATCGCCGACAAGGGCAGCTACGTCTCCTACCTGGAGGGCTGCACGGCGCCGATGCGCGACGAGAACCAGCTGCACGCGGCGGTGGTCGAGCTGGTCGCCCTGGACGACGCCGAGATCAAATATTCGACGGTGCAGAACTGGTACCCCGGCGACGCCGAGGGCCGGGGCGGCATCTACAACTTCGTCACCAAGCGCGCCGACTGCCGCGGCGACCGGTCGAAGGTGTCGTGGACCCAGGTCGAGACCGGATCGGCGGTGACGTGGAAGTACCCGTCCTGCCTGCTGAAGGGCGAGGACAGCTCGGGCGAATTCTATTCGATCGCCATCACCAACGGCCACCAGCAGGCCGACACCGGCACCAAGATGGTGCATCTGGGCAGGAACTCGAAGAGCCGGATCATCGCCAAGGCGGTGTCGGCGGGGAAATCGGACTCGACCTACCGCGGGCTGGTGTCGGTGCACCCCAAGGCGACCGGCGTGCGCAACTTCACCCAGTGCGACTCCTTGCTCATCGGCAAGGACTGCGGCTCGCACACCATTCCGTACATCGAGGCCCGCAACGGCTCGGCCCACCTTGAGCACGAGGCGACGACCACGCGCCTGAGCGAGGACCAGCTGTTCTACGCCCAGCAGCGCGGCCTGTCGGAGGAGGAGGCGGTGGCCCTGCTGGTCAACGGCTTCGTCCGCGACGTGCTGCAGGAGCTGCCGATGGAGTTCGCCGTCGAGGCGCAGAAGCTGGTGGCGATCTCGTTGGAAGGGAGCGTGGGGTGAGGCTACCTCTCATGGCCACCGCGCTTTCGGCCGTTCTCGCTGCCCTGGCGGGATGCGACGTGAGGGAGCCGACCGAGCCAATCTTCACCGGCGACCTGATCGCGCTGAACGGAGCGGCAACCGGCGGTTCGATGCTGCAGGTAAGGTTGATCTCTACGGATGATGATCCGTCGACGGTGGAGCGCTACTTCATCTCCTCGGTCGGCTGCCTGGATTCGGGCTTCCTCGACGAGACAGACGGCAAGTTCTGGAGCGGCCTCTCGCCCGAGAAGAACGGCGAACTCGGAGACCACCTTCGCGGGATACGGCTCGAAGCGAAGTGCCCGCCGGAGGACGCCGTCCGCTACGTGGAGCTCATGCAGCTGATGCGCGGGGGCGTTTCCCTTCAGCGTGATCCGGACGGCCGGTTCGCGACTTTCACCAATCCGTCGGGCGGGTCCGCCCGGTTCGAGGTCTACCTCGGCAACATCATCGATTGATCGACATGCTCTCCATCTCCAACCTCCACGTCTCCGTCGGCGACAAGCCGATCCTCAAGGGCCTGTCGCTCGACGTTCCGGCCGGCGAGGTGCACGCCGTCATGGGGCCGAACGGGGCCGGCAAGTCGACGCTGGGCTACGCCCTGTCGGGGCGGCCGGGCTATGAGGCGACCGACGGCGCGGCGACCTGGCGGGGCGAGGACCTGCTGGCGCTGGACCCGGCCGAGCGGGCGGCCAAGGGCGTCTTCCTGTCGTTCCAGTACCCGATCGAGATTCCCGGCGTGCCGGCCCTGACCTTCGTGCGCACGGCCCTGAACGCGCAGAAGCGGGCGCGCGGCGAGGAGGAGGTCTCGGCCCCCGCCTTCCTGAAGCTGGTCCGGGCGGCGTCGCAGGCGCTGAAGATGGACTTCGACATGCTCAAGCGGCCGCTCAACGTCGGCTTCTCCGGCGGCGAGAAGAAGCGGATGGAGATCCTGCAGATGGCCCTGCTGGAGCCGTCGCTGCTGATCCTCGACGAAACGGACTCGGGGCTGGATATCGACGCCCTGCGCATCGTCGCCGATGGGGTCAACGCCCTGCGCTCGCCTGAGCGGTCGATGCTGGTCATCACCCACTATCAGCGCCTGCTCGACTACATCCGGCCTGACAGGGTGCATGTGCTGGTCGACGGCGCCATCGTCGCCTCGGGCGGACCCGAGCTGGCGCACCAGCTGGAGGCGGAAGGGTACGACAAGTATCTGCCGGAAGCGGCGTGAGCGCGCTTCCTGTTCTCGACCTGAAGGACGCCTCCAGCTTCCCGTCTCGCCGGACGGAAGCGTGGAAATACAGCGATCTGCGCCGGTTTCTTCGCGAGGCGCCGCAGCCGTCGCCGTCGGCCTCCATACCGATCACCGGCGGCGGGGCCTTCGAGGCTCTGGGCGGCGAGGCCATGGTCTTCGTCAACGGCCGGCCGGTCGACGCCAGCGCCCGGGTCGTCTCGGGCGAGCAGACGGTGCGGCTGCGCCTGATGTCGAAGGCCGAAGGCACGGGCCACACGGTGGCGGCCCGCATCTCGGCCCGCGCAGGGGCGAAGCTGCTGCTGCTGGAGACGCACGAGGGCGAGGGCGCCGGCTATGTCGCGCACAACCGGCTGGAGCTGGATCTCGCCGAGGACGCCGAGGTGACCCGCATCGTCCTGACCGACGAGCCGGAGGACGCCATCTCGGTCACCCAGACGGCGGTGCGTCTGGCGCGCGGGGCGCGCTACCGGCAGACCATCCTCGCCTCGGGCGCCAAGCTGCAGCGGCTGGAGACCGAGGTCTCGCACCCGGGGCACGGCGCCGACGTGCGGCTGGACGGGGCCTATGTGCTGGGCGGGAGCCGCCACGCCGACCTGACCAGCGTGGTCGACCATCTGGGCCGCGAGGGCACGACCTCGCAGCTGACCAAGGGGGTGGTGAAGGACACGGCGCGCGGCGTCTTCCAGGGCAAGATCATCGTCGAGCGCGGCGCCGACGAGACCGACGCCCGCATGGGCCACCACGCGCTGATCCTGTCCGAGCGCGGCGAGATCGACGCCAAGCCGGAGCTGATCATCTACGCCGACGAGGTGCAGTGCGCCCACGGCAATACGGTCGGCAATCTGGACCAGAACGCCCTGTTCTACATGCAGCAGCGGGGCCTGCCGCTGGACGAGGCGCGCGCCCTGCTGACGGCGGCCTTCCTGATGGAGGTGGTCGACCGCATCGAGCACGAGGGCGCGAGAGAGGTGGTGCGGGAATGGCTGACGGCTCGCCTGTGACCCGCTTCGACCCTTACGCCGCCCGCGCGCAGTTCCCGATCCTGTCGCGGCAGGTGAACGGCCGCCCGCTGGTCTATCTCGACTCGGCCGCCTCGGCGCAGAAGCCGCGGGCGGTGATCGACGCGCTGACGACGGCGATGGAGGGCAGCTACGCCAACGTCCACCGCGGTCTGCACACCCTGGCCAACGAGACCACCGAGGCCTTCGAGGCGGCGCGCGAGAGCGTCGCGCGGCTGCTCAATGCGCCGGCGGCCTCGAACATCGTCTGGACCAAGGGCGGCACCGAGGCGATCAACCTGGTCGCCTCCAGCTTCGGCCAGTCCATCCAGCCGGGCGACGAGATCATCGTCTCGGAGATGGAGCACCACTCCAACATCGTGCCGTGGCACCTGCTGCGCGAGCGGCGCGGGGCGGTGCTGAAGTGGATCCCGGTCAGGGACGACGGTTCGCTGGACATTGCGGCCTACGCCGGCCTGCTGGGGCCGAAGACGCGCATGGTCGCGGTCACCCACATGTCGAACGTGCTGGGCACCATCAATCCGGTCGCCGAGATCACCCGCCTGGCCCACGCCGCCGGGGCGAAGGTGCTGATCGACGGCTGCCAGGGGGCGGTGCACGCCCGGCCGGACATGCAGGCCATCGGCTGCGACTTCTACGTCTTCACCGGCCACAAGCTGTACGGCCCGACCGGCATCGGGGCGCTGTACGGCACGGCCGAGGCGCTGGAGGCCCTGCCGCCCTACCAGGGCGGGGGCGAGATGATCGAGACGGTGGAGCGGGAGCGCGTCACCTACGCCAGGCCGCCGCACCGCTTCGAGGCCGGCACGCCGCCGATCCTCGAGGCCATCGGCCTCGGCGCGGCGATCGAATGGCTGGACCAGTTCGACCGCGAGGCGGTGTTGGCGCATGAAAACGCCCTCTACGACCACGTCCGCCGGCGACTCGGAGGGGTCAATTGGCTGAAGGTGATCGGCGAGGCGGAAGGGAAGGGGGCCATCCTGACCTTCACCGTCGACGGCGCCCACGCCCACGACATCGCCCAGGTGATGGACCGTTACGGCGTCGCCGTGCGGGCCGGCCTGCACTGCGCCGAGCCGCTGGCGAAAAGGTTCGGCCTGACCTCGAGCGCCCGCGCCTCCTTCGCCCTATATAACACCGTCGAGGACGCCGACGCCTTCGTCGACGCCCTGACCAAGGCCCGTGAGTTCTTCGCATGACGTCTGAAGCCGCCCGCAAGCCCGACGACGCCGCCTTCGCGGAAGCCTGGGACGCGCCGCAGAAGGGCGCGCTCGACCAGGCCGAGATCGATCGTCTGACCGACGACATCATCACGGCGCTGAAGACTGTCTATGACCCGGAAATCCCGGTCGACATCTACGAGCTGGGCCTGATCTACAAGGTCAACCTGTCCGATGACCGCGACGTGGCGGTGGAGATGACGCTGACCGCCCCGGGCTGTCCGGTGGCGGGCGAGATGCCGGGCTGGGTCGAGGACGCCATCCGCAAGGTCGAGGGCGTGCGCTCGGTGCGGGCCGAGCTGGTGTTCGACCCGCCGTGGGATCCCTCGAAGATGAGCGACGAGGCCAAGCTCTCGCTCAACATGTTCTGAGGCCCGGATGAGCGAATTGCAGACCAGCGCCCGTCCGCGCCGTCCCCGCCCCGCCGTGGTCACCCTGACCGAGGCGGCGGCCGCCCGCGTGCGCGAGCTGTGCGAGGCGAACGGCCACGCCGCCCTCCGCGTCGGTGTGAAGAACGGCGGCTGCGCGGGGCAGGAGTACACCTTCGCCTTCGCCGACGAGATCCAGCCGTTCGACGAGGTGGTCACCGACAAGGGCGCCACGGTGGTCGTCGATCCCAAGGCCATCCTGTTCCTGCTCGGCGCCGAGATCGACTTCGAGACCACGAAGCTGGCCTCGAAATTCGTCTTCCGGAACCCCAACGAGACCGACGCCTGCGGCTGCGGCGAGAGCGTCACCATCGTGCCGGCCAGGGCGCCGGAGGCCTAGCTGTCCCGGGCTGCGGCGCGGGCGGCCTCGTCCGGCGTCGGCACCTCCACGGCAGGCCTGACCGGCTCTCCCGTCGCCTCGGCCACCAGTTCGGCCGTCCGCCCTTCCACCGCCGCCTCCAGCCGGGCGAGGAATTCCTCCTTGGGCAGGCCGGTCGGGATGGGCTCAAGGAACTCCACCGTGGCTGTGCCCGGGGTCTTGCGGAATTGCTCCTGCGGCCAGAACAGGCCCAGGTTGGTCGCCACCGGCGTCACCGGCATGTCGAAGTCGCGGTACATGTGCCAGACGCCGGAGCGGTAGCGGAACTTCTCGCCGACCTTCGCCAGGTTGCCCTCGGGATAGATGAGGATGCGGCGGCCGGCGCGGTGGGCGTCGGCGGCGCGGGACTGCAACGCCTCGCGGGCCTCCCGTCCGCCGCAGTTGTTGACCACGATGGCCCCCAGCTTGGGCAGCACCGTGGCCATCAGCGGAAACTTCTCCAGAT
>JAEYUE010000133.1 GCA_023433655.1 Pseudomonadota bacterium
CGTCGAAGCCGGCGCCCAGGGCCAGCACAAGATCGCCCGCGGCTACCTGCCCTCGCCGGTGTATTCGGCCCACTTCATCGCCGATCCGGCCCTGCGCGTCCCGGTCGCCGACTACCTCGACCACGAACGGCCGGCGGTCGACGCCGAGATCGCCGCCCTCACCGAAGAGCTGTCGCCCTTCCGCCGGGGCGGCTGAGGGGCGGGCTCACTTGTCGCCGATGAACCAGCCGGCGATCCAGCTGACCACGCCGGTGACGATGGCCGCGCCGATGCCCGCCCACAGACCGTCGACCACAAAGCCTCCCAGCAGCGCCGCCACCAGACCGATCACCGCCGCGTTCACCACCAGCAGGAACAGGCCGAAGGTGATCAGCGTCAGCGGAAAGGTCAGGACGGTCAGGATCGGCCGCACCACGGCGTTGGCGATGCCCAGCAGCACGGCGGCCAGCAGCAGGCTGGGCGTGTCGCTGAACCCCACCCCGGGCACGACCTGGGCCGCCAGCCACAGGGCCAGGCAGGTGACGAGAAACTGGACGATGAACCGCAGCATGGCCGACTCCCTTACGACCTTGACCATAACACCCCAGGGCCGCCGGGGCTCCCCTCCCCGCCTCTCCGTTGCTAGCCTCGCCCTCGACCGGAGCGCTCCATGACCCTTCACGCCGCCTACGACCCCGACAACATCTTCGCCAGGATCCTGCGCGGCGAGATCCCTTCGGTGAAGGTCTGGGAGGACGACGAGGTGCTCGCCTTCATGGACGTCTTCCCCCAGTCCGAGGGCCATGTGCTGGTGGTCTCGAAGACCTCGCAGGCCCGCAACCTGCTTGAGGTCGAGCCGGAGGTGCTTGCCCGGCTGGCCGCCGCCACGCAGCGCACCGCCCGCGCGGTGGTGAAGGCGCTGCGGCCCGAAGGCTTCCAGATCCTGCAGTTCAACGGCGAGGCCGGCGGCCAGACCGTCTTCCATCTGCATTTCCACATCGTGCCGCGCTGGCCCGGCCGCCCGATGAAGGGCCACGGCCACGCGCCCATGGCCGAGACCGGGGCCCTCCGCGCCCTCGCCGACCGCATCGCCGCCGCGCTCGATTGACCCCGCCGCGCCCCGTCCGCATAAGGGCGCGTCGCCACGGACGCCGGTTTAGCTCAGCTGGTAGAGCAGCGGTTTTGTAAACCGAAGGTCGCGGGTTCGATCCCTGCAACCGGCACCATCATCGCGGCGCCGACCTCGCCTCATGGAGGCGCGCGAACTGGGCTGCCGCGCCCGGCCCGAAGATCAGCGGATCGGCCGAATGGGCGTCCTCGATCACGGCCAGCACCGCGTCGATGGCCTCCTCGCGCGTCGGCCGTTCACCGTGGATCAGCCGCTCCAGCGCCTCGGGCAGCCGCTCGCGGCGCTCCTGGGCCTGGCCTCTCAGGGCCTTTGCGCTCGGCCTCATCAGTTCAGGCAGCCGGGCGGGCCGCGACCGCTCGCCATCGGGGACGCCGGCGGTCGCCGCGAAATCCGGCAAGGCGCCCAGGGGCGGGCCGATGAAGTCCCGCCCGGCGCTCCTGGCCCCCAGGGGCCCGTGGCCCGGATTCAGCGATTCCGCCGCCTGCAGCTTGCCGCAGCGGCGGCAGCGGTCTGACAGATGGCGCTCCGACCAGTAGAAGTCGTGCCTGCAAAGCAACGGTTTGAGCGGCGACAACATGGTGAACTTCCCCGGACCTCGACGATTCGCCGTATCCGCAAGGCTTTGTCAACCATTGTTCTTCCGCGAGTAGGTTTCAGCCGCCGCCGAGCGCCACCGCCACGCGATAGGTGATGAAGGCCGCCAGATAGGCCAGGGTGAACATGTAGGCGATCATCACCCACATCCACTTCCACGAGTTCGTCTCGCGCTTGACCACGCCGAGGGTGGCGACGCACTGCGGCGCGAAGATGTACCAGGCCAGGAAGGCGAGGCCGGTGGCCAGCGACCACTGGCTGGCCAGGGTCGTGGCCAGCAGCGAGGTGGCGCTCTCCGGGTCGGAGACGGCGTAGACCGTGCCGAGGGCGGCCACCGCCACCTCCCGCGCCGCCATGCCCGGGATCAGGGCGATGACCATCTGCCAGTTGAAGCCGATCGGCGCGAACACCGGCTCAAGCCAGTGGCCCAGCATGCCGGCGAAGCTGTAGTCGATCGCCGGCAGGGTGGCGTTCTCGGGCGGATAGGGGAAGGTCGACAACGCCCAGACCAGCACCATCAGGGGCAGGATGATCCGCCCTGCCCGTTCGAGGAAGATCCGGGCCCTGAGCCACAGATTGAACAGGACGCTTTTCAGATCCGGCAGCTTGTAGGACGGCAGCTCCATCATGAACGGCTCGACCGCGCTCCTCCAGAACAGCTTGCGGATGACGAAGGCGACCGTCAGGGCGCTGACCACGCCGGCCAGATAGAGGCCGAACATGACCAGCCCCTGCAGGTTGGCGAAGCCCCACACCGTCTGGTTCGGGATGAAGGCGGCGATGATCAGGGTGTAGACCGGAATGCGCGCCGAACAGGTCATCAGCGGCGCGACCAGGATGGTGGTCAGGCGGTCGCGCCGGTTGTCGATCACGCGCGTGGCCATCACCCCGGGGATGGCGCAGGCGACGCTTGACAGCAGGGGGATGAAGGCCCGCCCGTGCAGGCCCGCGACGCCCATGATCCGGTCCAGCAGGAAGGCCGCCCGGGCCATGTAGCCGAAATCCTCGAGCAGGATGATGAACAGGAACAGGATCAGGATCTGCGGCAGGAAGACCAGCACGCTGCCCACCCCGGCGATGAGGCCGTCGACGATCAGGCTCTGCCAGATGCCGTCGGGCATGACGCCGGCCACCAGCCCACCGAGCCCGGTCAGCAGGCTTTCGATGCCGTCCGCGGCGGGCGTGGCCCAGGCGAAGACGGCCTGGAACATGACGAACATGACGGCGCTCAGGATCAGCAGGCCGGCCACGGGATGGAGCAGCAGGCCGTCGATCCGGCCGGTCAGGGTGTCCGGGCGCTCGGGCGGGCGGACGCAGGCCTTCATGATGCGCTCGGCCTCGGCCGCCTTGCCGCGCAGGGCCTCGGCGTCAGGCGGCGTCCAGCTGCCGGGCACGGTCGCGGCGGCCGAGGTCACGGCGGCCTCGACGGCGGCGACCAGTTCCTCGATGCCCCGCTTGCGCGTCGCCACCGTGGCGACGATCGGCACGCCCAGTTCGGCCTCAAGCCGCTCCAGGTCGATGCGCAGGCCTGTCCGCTGGGCGATGTCGTACATGTTCAGCGCCAGCACCATGGGCCGGCCGACCGCCTTCAGCTCGAGGATCAGGCGCAGGACGAGACGCATGTTGGTGGCGTCCGCGACCGCCACGATGACGTCCGGCGGGGTTTCCCCGGCCAGCCGCCCCAGCACCGCGTCCCGGGTGACTTCCTCGTCGGGGCTGCGGGCGCGCAGCGAATAGGTTCCCGGCAGATCGAGCACGGACAGGGTGCGGCCGCCGCTGCGGATGAAGCCCTCCTTCCGCTCGACCGTGACCCCGGCGTAGTTGGCCACCTTCTGGTGGGCGCCGGTCAGCGCATTGAACAGCGCCGTCTTGCCGCTGTTCGGATTGCCGACCAGCGCGACCCGGGCGCTGCGAAGCTGCATGTCCATCAGGCGTCGGCCTCGAGGCGGATCGAGATGCTGGCGGCCTCATGCCGACGCAGGGCGACCCGCATGTCGTCGACCTTCATGGCGATGGGATTGCGGCCAAAGAGGCCCTCATGGAGCAGTTGCACCCGCGCGCCTTCGACGAAGCCCAGCTCCAGCAGGCGGCGCTCCAGCTCGGCGGTGTGTTCGTCCTCCCGATGATGGCATCCGACCCGAACGATGACGCCGGTCGCGCCCTTGCGGGCCTCGCTGAGTTTGAAGGTGTCGGACATGACTCGGATCGCATGGCGCCGGTTGCGCCTTTCTGACAGTGATTATCAGGTGCGACCGGCAACCGTCCAGCCCGTCAAGGCGTCGCAGGTAGCGCCTGACCTGTCTCTTCGGCTATCACGGCGGAGAAGACCGGAGCCCGCCATGAAACGCCTCGCCGTCGCCGCCGCCGTGCTGTTGCTATCCGCCTGCGGCGACCAGGGCGCCGACCACGGCAAGGCCGCGGCCTCGGACAGGCCGACCCCGACCCCGGCCGAGAAGGCCGCCCTCTTGGCGAGCCTGCCGGCCCCGTACAACGCCGCCGACCTCGACAACGGCCGCCGGGTCTTCGCCCGCTGCCGCGCCTGCCACACCCTCAACGAGGGCGGTCCCAACATGACCGGCCCGAACCTTTTCGGCCTGTTCGGCCGCGAGGCGGGCGGGCATCCCGGCTACAACTACTCGACCGTGGTCAGGGACGCGGACTTCCTCTGGGACGCCGAGCGGCTGGACCACTGGCTGGAAAACCCGCGGGAGTTCCTCCGGGGCAACAAGATGTCCTTCCCCGGCATCCCTGACGAGGAGGACCGTCGCGACGTGATCGCCTGGCTCAAGGTCGAGACGGGTTACGCGGCGCCCCCTGCCTCCTGACCTATTCCGCGGCGGCCGGAACCGCATCGTTGGCCGTCGCCTCCTGCGCCTCCCACTCCTCGATCTTGCGGGCGGTGTACTCCGGCGACTTGGTGAAGCGCGCCAGCACGCCGTAGATCACCGGCACGACGAAGAGGGTCAGCAGGGTGGCGAACATCGCCCCGGCGAAGATGACCACGCCGATGGTCTGGCGGCTGCCGGCCCCCGCTCCCTGCCACAGCACCAGCGGCAGGGCCCCGAAGGCCGTGGCGATCGAGGTCATGATGATCGGCCGCAGGCGCAGGGTCGAGGCCTCGATGATGGCGTCGTGGATGGAGCGGCCCTGGTCACGCAGCTGGTTGGCGAACTCCACGATCAGGATGCCGTTCTTGGCCGCCACCCCGATCAGGATGATCAGGCCGATCTGGGAGTAGATGTTCAGGCTCGACCCGGCCATGACCAGGCCAAACAGACCGCCGGCGGCGGCCAGCGGCACGGTCAGCATGATCACCGCGGGCGTGATCCAGCTCTCGAACTGGGCCGCCAGCACCAGAAAGACCAGCAGCAGGGCCAGGCCGAAGGCCCAGCCGACGGCGCTGCCCGCCTCCTGCTGGTCCCGCGTGGCGCCGCCCCAGCGCACCGTGGCCACGCCGGACGGCTGCCTGGCCGCCTCGTCCGTCAGGAAGGCCATGGCGTCGGCGATCGTGGTGCCGGGATTCAGGTCGGCGCTCAGCGAGATGCTGCGCTGCCGGTCCAGGCGCCGACGGTCCGGCGTGTCGCCCGACGTCTGTGTGGTGACCACGGACGAGAGCGGCACCAACTGGCCGGCGCCGGTCGAGACGTAGAGGGCCTCGAGGTCGCCGACCGAGCGACGGTTCTCGAGGTCGGTCTGCAGGATGACGTCGTATTCCTGGCCGCCGCGGATGTAGGTCGTCGCCCGCCGCGAGCCGAACATGGTCTGTAGCGTCCGCCCGATCTCCTGCGACGACACGCCCAGCGCCGCCGCCCGCTGCGGGTCGACGTCGACCAGCAGACGCGGCGCATTGGGCTCATAGTCGAGACGCGGCCGCGAGAATCCGGGATTGCGCTGGGCCGCGGCGAGGATGGGCTGCACCCATTCGAACATGTCCTCGTACTCGGCCCCGGTCAGGACCATCTCGATGGAGTTCGAGTTCCCGCCGCCGCGCTGGAAGGCGCCCGGCACGCTGACATTGACCTGGGCGTCGGTCTGGCCGCGCAGCTTCCGGTTCAGTTCCTGGGCGATGTCGTCGGCTGACCGGTTCCGCTCCGACCAGTCCTTCAGCGTCAGCACGGCGTTGCCCGAATTGAAGCTGCCGCCGCCGAAACCGGGCGCGGAAATGAGGTAGCTCTCGACCTCGCCCGACTGCCGGTATTCCTCGAGGATCGGCTCGAGGCCCAGCATGATGCGCTTGGTATAGTCGAAGCCCGCGCCTTCCGGCCCCTGCACCCGACCGACGATGCGGCCGCGATCCTCGGGCGGCACCAGTTCGCTGGGCAGGGTCAGGAACATGGCCCCCGCGCCGGCGGCGACCAGCACGATCAGGCCGACCACCCCGCCCACGGCCGCCTTGCGGCCCAGCAGCATCGTCAGGGAGTTGCGGTAGGAGTTCTTCAGCGCATCCATGGCGCGGTCGACCCGGCGGGCGACCCAGCCCGAGCCCTTGGCCGGACGCAGGATCTTCGAGGCCAGCATCGGCGACAGGCTAAGGGCCAGGAAGGCCGAAAAGGCGACTGCGGCGGCGATGGCCGCGGCGAGTTCGACGAACAGCCGGCCCACATAGCCCGGCAGGAACAGCAGCGGCGCGAACACCGACAGCAACACGACCGTCGTGGCCACGACGGCGAAGAACACCTGTCGCGCCCCACGCTCGGCCGCCACCAGCGGAGGCTCGCCATGGTCGATCCGGCGCTGGATGTTCTCGGTCACCACGATGGCGTCGTCGACCACCAGGCCGATGGCCAGAACCAGCGCCAGCAGGGTCAGCAGGTTGAGCGAGAAGCCCAGCGGCGCCAGCACGATGAAGGTCGACAACAGGCAGATCGGCGCCACGATCGACGGGATGAAGGCGGCCCGCAGCGTGCCGAGGAAGATGAAGTTGACCAGCGCCACCAGCGCCATGGCGATGCCGATGGTGATCCACACCTCGTCGATGGCGTGGGCGGTGAAGACGGAGTTGTCCGATCCGACGACCAGCTCCGTCCCTTCCGGCAGGCTGGGCTGGATCTGCTCCAGCAGGTCGCGGACGCCTTCCGAGATGGCCAGGTCGTTCGACTGGGCCTGGCGGGTGACGGCGAGGCCGATCTGGTCGAGGCCGTTGCCGCGGAACAGGCGGCGCTCCTCCTCCGGAGCCTCCTCGACCCGGGCGATGTCGCCGAGCCGGGTGACATAGGCCGTCTGCCCCTGCAGCGCCCCGCTGGCCGGCGCGGCCGAGCCGCCGCGCGCGCCGATCGGCAGCTGGCGGAAGTCCTCGGCCAGCGCATAGTTGCGCGCCACCCGCACGGTGTAGTTCTTCTCGCCGGAATCCAGCGCCCCCGCCGGCAGTTCGACGTTCTGGCTGGTCAGGGCCGACTCGACGTCGGTGACCGTCAGGCCGCGCGCCGCCAGGGCGGCAGGGTCCAGCCAGATGCGCATCGAGTATCGCTGCTCGCCGTAGATCTGGACCTGCGCCACGCCCGGCACCGTCGCCAGGCGGTCCAGCAGGTAGCGGTCGGCGTAGTCGGTCAGCGCCAGCCGATCCATCTCGCTGGAGCGCAGGAACAGGATCATGATCGGCTGACTGTCGGTGTCGGCCTTGGCCACCTCGGGCGGGTCGGCCTGGTCGGGCAGACTGCCCACCACGCGCGAGATGCGGTCGCGCACATCGTTGGCGGCGCTGTCGATGTCGCGGTCCAGCGAGAACTCGATGCGGACGCTGGAGCGCCCGTCCCGACTGGTGGAGTTGATCCGCTCGACGCCCTGGATGCCGGCGATGCGCTGTTCGATCGGCTCGGTGATCCGGCTCTCGATGACCTCGGCCGAGGCGCCGGCGTAGCTGGTGTTGACCGAGACCACCGGCGGATCGACGTCCGGCAGCTCCCGCACCGGCAGGAAGAAGAAGGCCGCCGCGCCGATGACGCAGAGGACGATCGCCGCCACCGCCGCGAAGACGGGGCGGCGGACGGAGATGTCGGACAGCATCATTTGCCGGCGCCCGCCGGCCGCGCCGAAGCGCCCGCCACAGTCACCGGCGAGCCCGGCTGGATGCGGTTAAGGCCGGCGGCCACGACCCGGTCGCCCGCGTTGAGGCCGGAGAGGACTTCCACGAAGCCGTTCTCGACCGAGCCCGTGTCGACGCTGATGCGCTGGGCCGTCAGGCCGCGTTCGCCCGGCGCGATGCGGAAGACGAAGGCGCTGTCGCCCTCGTACTGCACCGCCGCCTCGGGCACGGACAGGCCCTGTCGCACGCCCTGACGCACGGCCACCCGCATCGACATGCCGGGACGGATGCGGCCGCCGGGATTGGGAATCTCCGCCCGCGCCGTGGCCGAACGGGTCTGTTCGTTGACACGGGTGTCGATCAGGGCGATCCGGCCGGCGAAGGTTTCGCCGGGCAGGGCGTCGGCCGTGGCGCTGATGGCCACGCCCGGTCTCAGCACAGACAGGTAGCGCTCCGGCAACGGAAAATCGACGCGGACCACGCTGACGTCGTCGAGGGTGGTGATGACCGCGCCGGGATTGATCAGGGTGCCGGGCGTGACCGTGGTCAGGCCCAGCACGCCCGAGAACGGCGCGCGGATCACCCGGTCCCCGCGCCGCGCCTGGGCGGCGGCCAGTCCGGCCCGCGCCGAGTCCAGGGCGGTCTCGGCGTTCTCGGCGCTCACCCGCGGCGCCACGCCGCGGTCGGCCAGATCGCGGTACCGGTCGTACTCGCGCTGGGCCTGGGCCACCCGGGCCCGCGCCTCGATGATGTCGGCGTCCTCCTCCCGCGCCTGCAGCTCGACCAGCGGCGCGCCGGCGGCGACCCGCTGCCCGTCGCTGAACAGGACCCGCGTGATCAGCTCCGTCGTCGAGGAGGTGATGTTGACCGAGCGCCGGCCGCGGGCGACGCCGAGGACGCGGATCTCGTCAGAGAATTCGCGGGGCGTCGCCACCGCCTGCGACACCGCCTGCCCGCGTCCGCCCGCGCCGGGCCCGCCGCGTCCGCCCGGACCGCCGCCTTTCTCCTCGCCGCCCAGGCTGATGCGCAGGATGACGGCCACGACCATCAGGGCGAGCAGGACCGCTGCGGCGACGAGGAAGAAATGGCGCTTGATCACGCGGGAGAGGCTCCGGGTGGGGACGAGCCGACTTAGCGGCTCCCGCCGTCGACGCAACCAAAGTCTCTGCAACGTGCGGAGTTTCAGATTCCGTCGCTGAAAAGACTGAAGCTCCTACGCATCAGAAGCGGCGCCAGATGCCTATAACGGGCCCGCTCGCCTGCGGGGTTTCGCGGCCGGCGACCGTCTGCCGCCAGCCAGCCTGCAGGCTCCATTCGCCGAAGTCGCGCACCACCGAGGTTTCGAGCGAAAGCCAGCGCGCCGGCCCGCCATCGGTCTGGCCGCCGAAGGCCTGGGCCAACACCAGCCAGTCCTCGCCGACATGGACGCCATAGGTCAGGTCCACCCGCGTCTCGTCGGGCAGCCCCTGACGCATCCGGCGAGCCGCCTCGAATTCCACGAAAGAGCCCGAGGGTATCGGCCCCCACCCTTTCGCGATGGAACGCCCGACCGAGGCTCGCACCTCCCAGTCCTGTCCGCCTTCGCCGGGCGCCGCATAGCCGGCGTTGCGCCCCTCGCCGCCGTCCGCATAACCCGCGTAGAGACTGACCGCCGTGGAGTCGTTGCGCCAGGCCTGCCAACTGACGCCCAGCTCCAGCGGTCCGCGCCCCTCGAAATCGACGAAGGCGTCCTCGCCCGACTGCCAGTCGCCCTTGAAGCGGACCGTCAGCCGGTCGGTCAGACCATATTCGGCGAACACGCCGATCGAGGTGTCCCGGCGCTCGGCCGGCAGATCGACCAGCACGCCATCCGGGTCGTAGCCGCGGCTGGCGGTCATATGCTCCAGTTTGAGGATGACCTGGCCCTTGCCCTTGGGCTGGTTCCAGGAGCCGGCCGCGGCCGGCGCGGCCAAGGCCGCGACCGCCAGTCCGACCGCCAGCCCCCCGAGGCGGGTCACACGTCGTAACCCGGCGATCTTCGATCCAGCGTCCGAAGCGCCCCCGGCCATGCCAGGGCGGCCACGAAGCCGATGCCCTTGCCCTGCTCCCGCGTCTCCGCCTGCGCCGCCTCGGGGGCCATGAGCACGTGGTCGCGGCCGACCGACAGCGCCGCCACCTGCTGGGCGCAGGCGCGCTCGAGGAAGAACATGCCGATCCACGCCTGGGCCGCCGTCTGCCCGACCGCCAGGGTGCCGTGATTGCGCAGCAGCATCAGCGGTTTGTCGCCGAGATCCGCCACCAGCCGCTCGCGCTCGTCATGATTCAGCGCGAGGCCTTCGTAGCCGTGATAGGCGACCTGGTGCTGGAGCAGGCAGGCGTTCTGGCCCAGCGGCAGCAGCCCCTCCTTCTGCGCCGCCACGCCGACGCCGGCGACCGTATGCAGATGGATGACGAAATGGGCGTCCTCGCGCGCCGCATGCACGGCCGAATGGATGGTGAACCCGGCCGGATTGATGAAGCTGGTCGTGTCCTGGACGATGTTCCCCTCCAGATCGACCTTGACCAGGCAGGAGGCCGTCATCTCCTCGAAATAGAAGCCGTAGGGGTTGATCAGGAAATGCTTCTCCGGCCCCGGCACGCGCGCCGAGATATGGGTGAAGATCATGTCGTCCCAGCCGTGCAGCGCCACCAGACGGTACAGCGCGGCCAGCTCGACGCGGACGTTCCACTCGGCCTCCGAAACCCGGGATTTCAGCGAGGTGGTCGCTCCGTCGGCCATGGTCGGGACCCTCAAGATTGCGTACGGCGGCGCACGCTCGCGCCGGCCGGGGCCGCCGTCAAGATTCAGCTTCCGTTAACCCTGCCTTAGCGCCCTGCGGCTACGCTTCGGATGAGCCGAATCGTCGGCGCGCCGGAGACGCCCTTGACCGTCGCTCAGTTCCGCTCCCCGCCCCTCGCCTCCCCGCCGGCCTACACCGAGCTCCTGGCCCTCGCCCGCAATCCCAGCGTCGACGCGCGCGAGCGACTGCTGCTGGGCGTGATCGCGCTCTGCGACGCCCGCCCCCCCAGCGGCGAGCTCTCGCCGGTGCTTGGCGAGATCTTCCTGGCCCTCGCCCGGAAGGCTGAGCGCGAGGTCCGCAAGGTCCTGTCGCAACGGCTGGCCGAGGCGGACTGGGCCCCGCCGGCCCTGATCAATCTCCTGGCGCTCGACGAGATCGAGATCGCCCGGCCGGTGCTGGCCGCAAGTCCGCTGCTGAAGGACGACGATCTCTTGCGCGTGCTCGTCGAGGCGACGCTGGAGCACCAGATCGAGGTCGCCCGCCGGCCGAACCTCGGCGGCCGCGTCGCCGACGCCATCATCGATCGCGGCGAGCCGGCCACGCTCACCGCCCTGGCCTTCAACCGCACCGCCGAAATCAGCCTCGACGGGCTGCGCCGCCTGGTCGAGCAGTCGCGCCGGGTCGCCGCCCTGCGCGGCCCGCTGACGCGCCATCCGCGCCTGACCGAGCAACTCGCGGAGCAGATGTACCTCTGGGTCGGGGCGGCCCTTCGCCAGTCGATCTGTGCGCGCTTCCAGGTCGACGAGGCCCGGCTGACTCCCTTGATCGAGCGGGCCGTCTACGATGCGCGGTCCGGCACGATGACGCCCGTCCCGGCCAATGACGCAGACCGCGACGAGATGGAGCGACGGCTGGTCGCCAAGCTCCAGAGCGCGGGCCAGTTGCGCGCCGGCTACCTGATCCGCGCGATCCGCGAACGACGGCTTGGCCTGTTCGTCCACGCCCTGGCGACCCTCGGCGGCTTCTCCGTCGCCGAGGTCCGGCAGGCGCTCGCCGCCCGTAGTCCGGAGGCGCTCTTCTACGCCTGCGCCGCCGCCGGCGTCGACCGGGCCGTCTATCCGGCCCTGCTGGCCGAGATCCGTCTGCTCAACGACGGCTTCCCCGGCGATCAGGACGCGGCCGTGTGGACGCGCGGGGCGATCTCGCCGACCTCGGCGGCCCGGTCCTTCCGCGCGCTGATCAAGGCTTGATCACCGGCTGTTTGACTTCGCGTGCGGCCTCCGCTTGCGTAGCCGGGTGACCCAGCCGGACCTCCGCATCGCCTTCGTCGCCTCGGACCGCCCCGATGCGGTGACCGCCCGCGACCGGCTGGCGGACCTGTACGGGTCCGCGGATCCGGTTTCGGCCGATGTCATCGTCGCGCTGGGCGGGGACGGCTTCATGCTGGAGACGCTGCACGCCAACCTGCAGCGGCGCACGCCGGTCTTCGGCATGAACCGCGGCTCGGTCGGCTTCCTGATGAACGACTATCAGGAGGACGGCCTGCGCGAGCGACTCGCCGTCGCCGGCCGCACGGTCATCCATCCGCTGCAGATGGACGCCCGGACAGCGGAGGGCGAGGTGCAGACCGGCCTGGCCATCAACGAGGTGTCGCTGCTGCGCCAGACCCGGCAGAGCGCCAAGCTGCGCATCACGGTCGACGACCGCGTCCGGCTGGAAGAACTGGCCTGCGACGGCTGCATGGTCGCCACGCCGGCCGGATCGACGGCGTACAACCTGTCGGCCCATGGGCCGATCATCCCGCTCAACGCCCAGGTCCTCGCCCTGACCCCGATCAGCGCCTTCCGTCCCCGCCGCTGGCGCGGAGCCCTCCTTCCGCACACCGCCAGGGTCTGTTTCGAGGTGCTGGAGCCCGACAAGCGCCCGGTCAGCGCCACCGCCGACAGCTTCGAAGTGCGCCAGGTGACTCGCGTCGAGGTGCGGGAGCGACGCGATATCGCCCTGACCATGCTGTTCGACGCCGGCCGGTCCTTCGAGGAGCGCGTCCTCGCCGAGCAGTTCGCCGCCTGAGCGTGCACAGGTTCTTAAGTCTGCCCTGCCATGGTGGCCGACGGTTCGTCTTCAGGAGCTCGCCGTGAGCAATTCCGCCCAGGTCATCCGCCCGCCCAACACCCTTCGCCTCAAGGTCGGCGGGTCCTTCGGCGGCATCGACGCCAGCGCCATCGCCAAGGCCGAGGAAGCGCTGAAGGCGATGTCCTCTCAGTTCGGCCAATGGCTTCAGGACGAGATCGTCAAGCTGGACAAGGCCCAGGCCGACATCCGCGGCGAGGGCTATAATGCGCAGACCGCGGAGGCCCTGTATTTCCGCGCCCACGACCTGAAGGGCCTCGGTGCCACCTACCAGTATCCGCTGGTGACCCGGCTCGCCGCGTCGCTGTGCAAGATGATGGACGACCCCGACAAGCGGATGAAGGCCCCGCGGGTGCTGATCGACGCCCACATCGACGCGATCAAGGCGGTGGTCCGCGACCAGATCCAGACCGACGACCACCCGACCGGCCGGGCGCTCGCCGAGTCGCTCGAGGCGGGCGTCGCCGACCACCTCGGCTGATCCGGCCTTCAGCCGGCCGAAGCGCCCGCCGCACGGCGGGCGTTTTCAATTGGCTCAGGCGGCGGCGCCCATCGGCGACCGCGCCGACGCGGGGGGTTGGTCCAGCCGCTCCATCAGATAGGCCAGATCTTCCCGCGGCGCGTTCGGACGCTGGGTCAGGAAACGCTGCAGCATCTGCTGACGGAAGTCCTCGCCGGCGGTGTCGGCGCCCTCCGCCTGCAGGGCGCGCCATGTGTCCACCCCCGCGCGGAAGGCCTGGAACAGCCGCGGCGGCAGGCCGGCGCGGTCATAGATCGCCTTCAATCCCAGCGGCCCGGCGTCGTGGATCATCAGCCAGGCGCGCGCATGCGGCGTGCCGGCGAGCTCCGCCAGGCCGTATTCGAACAGCGCCATCTGGCCGCGGGCCAGGGCGCGAAGCAGCAGAGACGCCGTCAGCGCGCGACGGGCGTTGAGGCCGGCCGTGAAGGCGGCCAGGTCCGCGTGGTTCGAAGCCTGGTCCACG
>JAEYUE010000143.1 GCA_023433655.1 Pseudomonadota bacterium
GCGTGCTGTTCTCGGAAAGCGCGCTCAAGGGCGCCCACTTCATCCAGCTGGCCTGCAAGCGGAAGATCCCGCTGCTGTTCCTGCAGAACATCTCGGGCTTCATGGTCGGCGGCAAGTACGAGGCCGAAGGCATCGCCAAGAACGGCGCCAAGCTGGTCACCGCCGTCGCCTCGGCCGAGGTGCCCAAATTCACCGTCCTGATCGGCGGCAGTTTCGGGGCCGGCAACTACGGCATGTGCGGCCGCGCCTACAGCCCCCGCTTCCTGTTCACCTGGCCCAACAGCCGCATCAGCGTCATGGGCGGCGAACAGGCCGCCGCCGTCCTCGCCACCGTCCACCGCGACGCCGAGACCTGGACCGAGGAAGAGGCCGAGGCCTTCAAGGCCCCCATTCGCCAGAAGTACGAGGACGAGGGCAACCCGTACCACGCCACCGCCAGGCTCTGGGACGACGGGGTGATCGACCCGGTTCAGACCCGCGACGTGCTGGGTCTGGCGATCTCGGCGAGCCTGAACGCCCCGATCCCGGAGACGACGTTCGGCGTGTTCCGGATGTGACCTGCGGGTAGCCGGGCAAACGTGGCGGGCTAATCAGGCGTATCGAGAAGCAAGCATCCGGCTAGTCGCAAGCGGAGAGAGGGGCGTTGCCGGGAGCGTTCCCGCAAATGTATCCCGCCATCTTCGCCGGATCGATTTCGTAACCGCCTTCGCCCCGGATCAAGTCCTTCCGGTGCGGAAGGGCGCCGGTCTCCGCAACCGGTACGCTCAGAGTCTCGGGCCAGCGCTCGACGATGCGTGACATAACTCGATCACGGAAGCGCTGCGCCAGCGCAGGATCTTTACCCTGAGCGAAGGAAATCCACACGTGGCCTAAGTGGTACCTGTCGGAGACGTCCGCTTCAGTTTGACGGCGATCACCGTCGCGATAAACCGTGGCGTGGATTGTCGCCCGAAGGTCGGGGGACATCTCGAACCAGCGCTCCATTTCCGCCGGCGTCTCAGCATCGACCTCAAGGCCTTGCTCTTGGGCCTCAGAGCTGACGATGGCCAGGAAGTCGGCCCGGTCTTCGGCAGACGCGAGCGGCACCTCAAACGCAGCCACTGTCCGGAGGCTTGCGGGCTGTGGGACAGGCCGGCTGGCGAGTATGCATCCCGCCGGCAGCGAGATGGCAAGCAACACCGCAACAGCCGTGCCTAATGGGAAGCGCGACGAATCCGGTCCCTGCGAGAGCAGCCGCCGACCACGGGCCAGACGCCAGACGAGCCAGACCAGAAGCGTGCCAGCCAACGTGGCTACACCGGCGAAGCCGAGCACCGCTGGAATGATGAAGATAATTTCACTGCCCATGCTGGGACACCGCCTTGAAACTGGGCTCTCGTCTAATGGGCGATGTCAGGATTGGGCCCAGCCGGTGCCCGCAGCACCTTCTCCATCGCCTTCCCCTTAGCCACCTCGTCCACCAGCTTGTCGAGGTGGCGCAGCTCCCGCATGAACGGATCCTCGATCTCCTCGACGCGATAGCCGCAGATCGTCCCCGTGATCAGGAACCGGTTCGGGTTCATCGCCGGCGCCCTGTCGAAGAACGCCTCGAACGTTGTCCCGTCGGCCAGCAGCGCCTCCAGCTGGGCCTGCGAATAGCCGGTCAGCCAGCGGATGACCTCGTCCACCTCGGCCCGCCCGCGGCCCTTCTTCTCGACCTTGGCGACATAATGGATGTGGACGCTGGCCACGCTGGTGCGGCGGATGCGGTCGGTCGCGCTGGTCGCCATCCGGGATGCTCCGTATTCCGTTCGGCCTTCAGGCGTTATAGGCCTGAAGCGACAGGAGACCAGCATGGCCAAGCCCACCGAAGCCGACCTCAACGCCCTCGACATCACCCCGGCCGAGGCGGCCGAGATCAACGCCATCGCCCATCCGCTGCTGGCCGGCGCCGCCCCTGACGCCAACGAGCGGCTGGTGCGGATCGACTCCACCCCCGACGGCGTCGTCTTCGTCACCATCAACCGGCCGCAGAAGAAGAACGCCTTCGACGCCGCCACCATCGCCGCCCTCTACGAGGCCTTCGAGACCCTGCACGGCGCCGACCACGTGCGCGTGGTCTTCGTCCGCGGCGCCGGCGGGACCTTCTGCGCCGGGGCCGATCTGGCGTGGATGCGCGACGCCGCCGACTGGTCCGAGGGCGACAACCGCACCGACGCCATGGGCCTGGCGAGGATGCTCAAGGCCTTGCACGACGTCCCCGCCCTGACGGTCGCGCTCGTCGAGGGCGCGGCCATGGGCGGCGGGGCCGGCATCGTCGCCGCCTGCGACTTGGCCGTGGCCGTCAAGGGCGCGAAATTCGCCTTCTCCGAGGTCAAACTGGGCCTGATCCCGGCGACCATCGCCCCCTACGTCATCGAGGCGGTCGGCCCGCGGACCGCCCGCGCCCTGTTCGCCACCGCCGGACTGTTCGACGCGGACAAGGCGCGCGAATTCGGCCTCGTCGGCGAGGTTCTCGCCTCCGCCGACGAGATCGACGGCTTCGTCCGCTCGCTGTCGGATGGCATGCGCGCCTGCGCGCCCGGCGCCGTCGGCGACGCCAAGCGTCTGGTCAACGACCTCGCCGGCCGCCACATCGACCACGGCATGATGGAGGACACCGCCCGCCGCATCGCCCGCGCCCGCGTCTCCCCCGAAGGCCAGGACGGCGTCCGCGCCTTCCTCGACAAGCGGAAGCCGGGCTGGGCGGAGTGACGGACCTGCCGTTCTCGGGTATCCTTGTACGATGAACCTGCACCGGCCCATCGACGCCGACTGGTCTCTCGAAGAGGAAGATGAGCTTTTCGAGATGGCGAACCTGTATCCTCGCGAC